>NZ_JBPWAP010000052.1:0-37868 GCF_051776705.1 Bacillus cereus group sp. BceL291
ACCTTCTAGATATCGTTTTACTGCTTGTATTTTATCTTTTGAAGAAAATTTAGCCATAAAAAATGCACCTCCAATTGTTAATTATGTGTCTAACAATTGGGGTGCACTTCAATCTAAATGGACTTTTTCACTCATATAATCCTATCTATAGTTAAACGAATAAGATTAAATAAATTTAATTTTTCTTATTTTATCTAATAAACTGTTTAGGCATTTCTTTAACGTGCTTATCGTCATCACGCCAATCATAGGTTTCTTTCTGTGAAACATCTAAAGTTTGATCTCCAATTCTAACAATATTCTTATTTACCCATTCAATATATGGATCTGTATCTGGATAGTTCCAATATATATTTTTCTCTGAATCTGTATCAAGGTTAACTAATTCACCCCTAACAGCATCCGCACTTAATGATCCTGCATTATGAAAATAAGTCTTGATGAGATATTTTCCATCTGGAGATTTCACTGTTCGAATTAATTCCCCTTTTGGAACACCTTGCAAACTAAAAAGTTTCCAATATCCAAATCCAATTATAATTACTAACATAGTAAGTATAGTTAGTAATACTTTTCTTTTCGTTTTTTTAATTTCACCTTTTGTATTTATAATACTCATTCAACTCCATTCCACAGAACGCATACCATATTATACCATTAAATAAATGGTATAATGTATCAAAAATAAAAATCCTCCCGTAATAGTATTATAAAAAGGGCATGTGATGGTCTCCCTATTTATAAAGTGAAACTTTAATCACCCTCACCAATCTGGCTGCCCGTTAATGCGGGATAATCATGAAAATTCCCCTTTAAGAAAAAAATAAAAAATCAGACAGTATACTTGAATTGCTCTTCGCAAGAGAATATACTAATAAAGCAGGCTATGACGTTCCTTCCTTCTAACTTCTTTGGCGAAATAGGGATGTTACTTTCCTGCTAAACACATAGGCTATGACAATTCTTCCTTCTTTGTAGAAATTTCAAATTGTTTTAGAGTTGTCAATTCCCTATGAAAAATAATTAGACTATAAAACCTCTTTCTTCTTTGGGATTGAATAAACTTTAGTTTATCAACCATTGATGTAGAGGTTTTCTTTTCTTAATTAACAAATTACCACTTAACAACTAAATGTGATACCCCTAATTTTTCACTAAAAAATAGCTATGTACCCTCTGTGCATTTTTCTACAATTAGTGTGTTTATACATATAAAAATAAAAATCTACCACTGAAAGGAGGACAGTCAGACTATTCCCCTCTTTTATAAGGCGTGAATAGCTGGCGTTCTCATGAAAAATTCTATTTACATAAGAAGAAGTTTGAAAGTAATTATAAAAAGAGAAGAAAATAAACTACCGAACATTTATTTAGCCACTGTTTTAAAAAACTTGGAAAGTTTAGGATTTACTTTTTCCGAGCCTTTAATAGAAGAGTTGCAAACCCTTTCGGTTGATGCATTCACATCGTTTTACAAAGAGTTGGTAAAACATTTAAAAGAAATGGTTGGAGCACATATTCAGTTTACTCCTATGTATCCAAACTTTCCGCAACAAATGATGGATTTAAGTGACGCTGATTTATACATCAATGCCATTATTCATTATGTGACGTTGCGCCTACCTGTATCAAAAGTAGAAGAACGACTCCCTCTTTTAGATAGAGTTGATTTGAAAGTTATTGACTTAGGAAGTGAAGAAGATTTCAATCAAATGATTTCTCAATTGATTAGTGCAAACAGCTCTATTTCCTCAACTGATAAGACGGATGTAGAATGGGCTATTACACACACTGAAGATGTTTCCTGTTTTCTACCTAATGTAATTCCTCATAAGGAAAATATGTCTTTTATAATTGGGGTTTTATTAATAAACAGAAAAATATCAGCCGATGCTGCTGCAAAGTATTTTAAAACAGCAACTGATGTTCTTCGCCTTGCAGTTGCTTTATCTGAAGGCGATGTGAGTTTATCATCCTCCGTCCGATTCAAGAAGTTTAACCGAGCAGAAAGACGCTTCCTTTTAGGATTGTTAGAGCAATGCGGAAACATTACCGAAGATATGCTTCGATACAAAAAACGTTGGATTCGTTTAGGTGAAATTCTTCATCCAGCAGAATATCATACTCGTTTCCCAAAAACCCACCGAGCATTTGAGATTCTTCGCAACAACATTAAAGTTGAAACATTTAATGGAAAAATAGAAGCAGCTTTGTTGAATCGTGATATCATGACAGCAAAAAATCTTTTAAAAACTCGCCCGGGGGAATTTGCCAGACGCTTGGATCATTTAATCCGTTTATGTAGTGATAAGTCAACAGATGTTTTCAATATTCTCGAAGATTTTCTAAGTATAATAGGAAACGTTTCTACTCCTGTATTACTTCAACTCACAGCTCATTTTAAGCATCGAAATGATAAAAATGAATTTCGTACCTTTTTTCCAAAGGGAAATGTAGCAAAAGCTATAGGTATCGAAAATACACTTCCATTTATCTCAGAGGATATTTGTTTAATGATTGTAAAAATGTGTGAAGATACTTTAAAAAATCGCTTCGCAGAACTTCCAAGTCTCGGAAAAGTATTTTTGGATGAACAGTTAAAAAATCACTTAGTTCCCTTCTCTCAACGTTCAGCCAGCAAAGCGCTTCGCACATTATCTCGAGGAAGTAAAGTAGATTTGCCAGAAGGAGATACGATTCGTTTTTTCCTATGGTGGAAAGAAGGCTATGTGAATGGACAACATACAGGACGCGTTGACATTGATTTATCTGCTGCAATGTACGACGAAGATTGGCAATACAAAGAACATGTATCCTTCACGAACTTACGTTCAAAAAATTTCAAAGCCTACCATAGCGGAGATATTACTTCTGCACCAAAGGGGGCATCTGAATTCATTGATTTCGATATTCCGTCTGTGCTGAAATATGGTGCACGCTATGTAGTAATGACTTTGCTTTCTTACACAGACCAACCGTATAAAGATTTACCAGAATGCTTTACTGGTTGGATGGTTCGTCAATATCCTGGTTCAGGTGAAATATTTGAACCTTCTACTGTTCAAGATAAATTGGATATTACTGCCGACACCCAAATCTCTATTCCAGTTATTTTAGACTTAAAGGAACGAAAATTGATTTGGACAGATTTGTCTCTTACGAGAGATCTAACTTATGATAATACCATCGAGGCTAATCAAAAAGGTATGATACTAGTTGGGAAGGCTTTAACTAATTTAGTTAAACCGAATTTATATGACTTGTTCCGATTACATATTGAAGCTAGAGGTGAACTCGTTCAAGACATCGAAGAAGCAGAAAGCATTTTTTCTTTGGATAAAGGGATTACTCCTTTCGATATTGAAAAAATAATATCTGATTTTATAGCTGACTCAAAAGGCTAACTACATTACAAACATTGATAATGCGTGGAAAATATCGATGTATAATGTCTATGTGAAACAGGACCTGATAGATGCATATCAGGTCCTGTTTTTTATTTAGTAGATACTAAATAGTCCGGTTAATCACTATTCATCTAAATACACGATACTAATAAAGTGAAATTTATTCGAAAGAAGTTTATTAGTTAATATGTATCTAATTAAGAAACAGTCATATACCAGCCCAAACATCTTTTCCATATCGCCCTTCATCTTGCACACGATCCAACCAATTTCTTGCTTCTTGTTCACTGACTTCATGAATTTCTTGATACGCTTGACAAAGGGTATCTTCTACATCCGGAGCCATTTTACTTCCATCACCACATATATAAAGATGAGCTCCATTATCTAATAACGAAATTAAATTGATTCTATCTTGTTTTATTAAATGCTGTACATATGTTTTTGGATGTCCCTCTAGACGAGAAAAAGCTGTGTGTAAAGAGATTAATCCATCTCTTTCATCATTTTCTAGTTCTGTACGATAAAGATAATCTTTTTCAGGATGACGACAACCAAAATATAGATGTGCTTCTCCTAAGTTAATACCTTTTTGCTTTTGAACACGACGCGCTTGCAAGAATCCACGGAATGGTGCAATTCCAGTACCTGGCCCAACCATAATAATTGGTGTTTCTGGATCTTTAGGTAATTCAAAGTTTGATTGTGGCGTTCGAATGAAACAGATAATCTCATCTTTATTATGACGCTGAGCTAAGTAATTAGAAGCGACTCCTTCATATGTCCCTTCCCCACTCCATGCAGGCGCATTAACAACACCGACCGTAATGCTCAGACGATTCTGTGCAACGAGTGGAGAGCTTGAAATAGAATAGTAACGCGGTTTGAGCGCAGGAAGAAGTTCTAAAAAGCGTTCAAATCGGATTTCACAAGCCTCATACTTTTCAAGAAGGTCCAACATTGAAATCCGTTTCTTTAGTATTTGTTCATGGTAAACTCCTTCTTCTAATAATGCTTCCAATTCTTTTTTATGAGGAGGACATGCTGTGAATGTTACCATTTCTCGTATTTGTGCTCGAGTGGCTGCTTCTTGAACTTCAACACTATAACTAAGAAGGTCCAATAAACTAACAGGACTGTCTAAAGGTATGTGATTTATACTTCGTCCACTTGCACTCAGTATAACTTGATCCTTCCCATTTAATCCAAAACGTTTTAAAATTCGGTTGATATTTTTCTCGCTATTAACTGGCAACACTCCAAGGTGGTCTCCTTCTTTATATGTAGCGCCTTCTGGCAAGGATACCTCGATATGTCGTGTACTTCTATCACTACTGGATGATTGGAGTTCACGATTTTCTAGTATAGATGCATAAACTGCTTCATATGTTCGTGCAAGAGGAGATCCTCCAAGACGACTGACAAATTGCAGACTCAAAGTACTGCGCTCTTTTTCCATATTTTTGTTGAGCTCCAATCCAAATGCCTTCATTGCATCAGACCACATACTTTGTTTCCATTGCTCAAGCTGTTCCTCGAAATCACCACTTGCATCTGCTTCTCCGCGTTTAGAAAATCTTGTTGCTCCTTTTTGAGCCATCTGCTCATCAATGTATCTTGGAATCCGTTGATAGGTACTAGCCCAATTATGATCTCCACAACCAAAAACTGCGTATTGAACACCTTTTAGCTCATCCGGTTTTAGTTCCTCCAACCATTGCACAAACTGCCCTGCATTACTTGGCGGTTTTCCATTATAAGAAGAAGTCACAATAAGTACCGCTCCTTCTTTTGGCAAACTTCCAATTCGATCGTTAAGAGCTACCACTTCCGTTCGAACTCCTTCTAAACTAGCTGTATCTGCTAATTCTCTTGCAATACCTTCTGCTACCCCTGTATCCGAGCCATACAGAACAAGAAGTGAAAGATTATCGGCCCCAATAATAGAAGGTGTCTTCTGAACGTGCTGCTTAATTTCATCGTTTTTCAGCTTGTCCTCTGTAGGTGCAAGAGCAGTAGGATGGCTAATAGTTTGTTTTCGGGGTAGAATCCTAATCTTAAAATCACCGGGCTTTAGCGTTAATGTTTGTTTTACGTCCAGCTGATAGTTTTGATAATCAATTAATTCAAAATGTTGAAGAAGCATTCCCATTACAAGAGTGGCTTCATGAAGTGCAAATTGCATACCGATACATGCTCTCTGGCCATTTCCAAATGGCTTATAAGCATGATGAGGAACCTTATCCAGCTCTTCAAATCGTTCAGGTTGGAATTCTTCCACATTGTCTCCCCATGCATCTTTATCCCTATGTAGCTGTGGAATAAGAACAGAAATACGATCTTCTCCTTTCTTAATTGGGTATTTCCCGCCAATCACTGTATCTTCTTTTGCATAGAGACTGAATGCTGGAGCGGTAGGCCATAGACGCAGTGATTCATTTAAAATCATCCGTATATACTTCAGTTTCATAACTTGTTGGTATGTTGGAGTAGGATCTGTCAAAACACGGTCTACTTCTTCATAGGCTTTTTTCAATTTATCCGGATTCTTTAATAAAAAGTAAATTGCAAAAGATAACAATCCACTTGTTGTCTCATGCCCAGCTATTAAAAAAGTGATAATTTGGAAACGAATGTTTTCATCATCTAGTTTTTCACCAGTTTCCGGATCTTGTACATTTAACATACGGGAAAGTAAATCATTTTCTTCCTGATCTCCACTACTTTTACGTTCAGCAATAATATTATCTACTAAAGAAAACATAGACTGGATATCATGCTGAAATTGACGTTTCGTTCTCCACATAAGTTTGTCTTCTATATCCAGCCGCTGTAATTGGTGCATCGCCTCATCTAGAGCACGGGTCATGCTAGTAATAAAAGGATGAGGGGTCTCACGATAAAAGCTATTAAATCGGTAATTAAAACCACATAGACCAATTGTATCTAACGTAAGACGAGTCATATCCTCCGGAACATCCACGTTTTCATTCGGATTAAGCCGTGCCCATTTTTGAACGAGTTGTACAGCAATATCAACCATCATAGCATGGTAATCTTTCATTGCCCGTTGGCTAAATGTAGGCATCAAAATATTATGAGCTTTTTTCCAGTTAGGCTCGTGAGTCTCGCTTGTAAATAATCCGTCTCCAGCAAAGGCGCGAACTTTTGCTAAAGCACCCTCTATACTTTTATCGAACCGTGTTTCGTCACAGACTTCTGCTACCAGTTCATGTCCGGAAACGACAATTATGGTATCACTTAAAGTTTGAATTTGAAAAATGGGACCATACTCTTCCGCTATCTTGATAAAGGATAGGGTCGGTTTATCTTTATCGATTAATGGGAGATTACCCAGCGGTCCATATGTTTTCGGCTGAGGAATGGCAGATACTTTTTTTTCCATTTAAAACACCCTTTCAAAAAAGCATGAAATAACATATCCCATTTAATAAAGAGGAAATAGCAACTAATCGCCTGGGATAAAGATATGTAATTGATTACCTTATTTTATCTTTTCCCTAACTATTCATGATTATGATATTACGTATAAGCTTGGCAATTAGATTTATAACTTGTAGAAAAATACTAAATTAAAATGAAGCGAATAAATATAGTTGGAGCCTTTTAATGTTGGTGTTAAAAGATAATCTAAACTTGTAATGTTTATGAGAAATTGCAAACGGATCTCATCTCTTGTATTTGTTTATAAAAACAATTATTTTGATTCATTTTCTTCTAAAACACCCCAAAAATAGAGAAGTTGACGAGCTTAAGATTGTAGTATTCGAAAAATCAGTAGTTTAGTTAAACCAATACGATAAGCAAGTATACCGTGTTACTAATGAAAGAGGACCTGATATGAACATCAGGTCCTCTTTTACTATATAATTATTTCCCTGCTTCTTTTAGTTCTTTTCCAGCTTTAAATACCGGCGCCTTAGCAGCAAAAAACTTGTAGGAATCATTATCAAGCGTTTTATTTTTCTCTACCGATTTAGCTTCTCGACAGCTTCCGCACTTGTATCTACACGTTTAACGAAAAAAACTAATAGTAGTGCAACAACATTCATGCCAAGCGCTACATAAAACGAATATTGAATTCCAGATAATAAAGCCTTCTGAGTTACTATTGCCTTCGTAGTTTCTGTAAAGGTTGTTGGATCTATATGAGACATTAAACTTTCAGCTTTTGTTTTTGTTACAGAGTTCATAATCGTAACAAGAATAGCAGTACCAATCGAACCGGACACTTGTTGAGCTGTATTATTAACAGCTGTACCGTGCGGATTTAAGCGAGTTGGCAATTGATTAAGACCATTTGTCATAAGTGGCATCATAACCATCGCCATCCCAAACATCCGCAGTGTGTAGATAAGAATAATATGTGTGTGACTAGAGTCAATTTGCAGACTTGCCAACATATAAGTTGAAACAGCTGTAATGGAAAGCCCCACTATGCCAAGAATCCGAGGACCATATTTATCAAATAGTTTACCTGTAATTGGTGACATAATCCCCATTATAACCGCACCTGGAAGCATCATCAGCCCAGAGCTCAGCGGCGAAATACCACGGACGTTTTGTACATAAGCTGGTGTTAAAATCATACCCGAAAACATGGCCACCGCGTTAACAATTGCAATTACAGACGCAAGTGCAAACATTGGGTACTTGTAAACACGTAAATCCAATAACGGCTCATCCATTTTTAATTGACGAATAATGAAAGCAATTAGGGCAATAGCGCCTATGATTAAGGTTGTTAAGACAACTTTATTTGTCCAACCATCGGAGCTTGCAGAACTGAATCCATATAACAAACCGCCAAAACCGACAGAAGATAATAGTAATGAGAGATAATCAAGTTTTGCATTTTTGTTTTGTTTCATGACATTCTCAGATTTCCAAATCCCTAACAGTAAGCTAATGATTGCTAACGGTAAAATCATTTCAAAAAGCAAACGCCAGTCATAATACTCTACAATATAACCTGATAGTGTCGGCCCAATTGCTGGAGCTGTAATCATAACTAGTCCAAAAATCCCCATTGCTGTTCCCCTTTTTTCTCTTGGAAAGCTTACTAGCATAATATTCATTAACAAAGGTCCCATAACTGAAGAGCCTGCCGCTTGAACCATCCGACCAGTAAGTAATAAACCAAAGTTAGGTGCTACAGCCGCTAAGGCAGTACCAAGAATAAAAATCACCATAGATGTAATAAATAGGCTCCTATTCGAGAAACGCGTTATTAAAAATGCTGAGGCCGGAATTAATATACCACTTACAAGCATATACCCTGTAGAAAGCCACTGGATCGTTGAATAATCTTGAATGTTTAAATCTTTCATTATTGATGGCAAGGCTACATTTAAAAGGGAGTTATTTAGAAATGAAACAAATGCCCCAATAAAAAGGATTACAAGCATTACATATGGTGGTTTTCTTTTATGTAATGTTTCACTCATATATTTAATTGCCCCTTCATTATAAATTTCATTGATTCGTTTAAATCGTTTACATATTTGCACAAGAAAACATTACCCTTACAGTATTTTGCCAAACTCTTCGAATGGATATTCTCTTTTTAGCAATTCCACTTGCTCAACATACCATTTTAAAATCTTTTTGTTGATTAAACCTTTATAAAAATATTTGTTAACGGAATTTAAATTAGGCTGAAATACAAAAAAGAAGCAACTGAAAATCCCCTTCTAAAATAAAGTGAAACTTTACATCAATGAGAATTTTACAGGCAGCGAGAAAAATCAAAAAGACTACGCACCCATTCCTTTAAATACAGGCTTGTAGATCTAGTTATGTAACCATCCATAAAAAGGAATATTACATAGGCTAAGTCTAACATTACATTTTTAAAGTGAGGAGAATAAGCGTATGGACCAATATTGGTATTTGAATTCAAAGGGAAATGGGCAACAATATACTAACCAAATTTCATTATATTCACAGCCCGAAATAACTACATCTGAGGTAATGAATGATTTGAAGCTTCCTGAGAATTGGAGTTACCGAGTCTATCCAGTTAGTTGGGATTCATCAGCCAATTATACGGGGTTCAATCCCCAACCTCCTCCCTTCTCTTGGGGGCAGCAGCCAATTAATTATGCAGAGATACTACCACAAGGTCACCCTGCTAATTGGACTCCATTACCAGGTCATGCAGGTTTTAATTTTCAAAAACCTCCCTTCCCCTGGGCGCAACCATTCAATCATACAGGGATGTTCGCACAAGGTCATCTCGCAGCTTTACTATCGCCGCCAGCTAAGGCTTTTAAATTCAATACCAATAACGGGGGTATTTTCGGAAACTCTCCAGGATGGGGTGGTCCGTGGGCCCCAATGGGATGGGGAAATAACGGAGGTAACGGTCAGCTAGGAATGCTTGGAAACTTACTTACAGCAGGAAAAGGCACCATGAGTGGAATAGGAATGATCAGTAGTCTAATCGGGATGGGGAAGTTCTTCTTTTAGTTAATTAGAACAGGAGAATGTGGCTGTAGCTTTAATCAACCACATTTAAAGACAGTAATCTCCCACCTAACTTCCTAGCATAGCATTCGCGGAAATTTTAGATGGATATGTATTGTTACAAGTTACTGTTTTACTTTGAGTGCTCCTTTACTTTCTTATCAAGTGCCTTACTATAAGCATCTTTGTTTTCCTGTGATAACTCATAAATTGCTTTTTTCCAATGCTCTCCGTCTACACCTGATAAAAATTCAGTACCTTTCATTGTAGCTTCTTGAATCTTCTGTTTATCTTCTTTACCAGCATCCTTAATTAACTTCGTTGCTTTTCTTGCCTCTGTTACCCCTTCTTGTATGAATTTGTGAATGTCTTTGTATGTATCAGGTACTTTTATGTGTTCCATATTGTCTAAAATTTTATCTATCTCGTTTGATGTTTTTAAAACAGCTTTTGCTTTTTCTTTGTCCTTTAAGGATTCTCCTAAGTTTAGTAATAGTTCATCCTTCTTAAATTGGAACTCTACCACTTGCTCACATATGTAGTACGGATACTGTTGTTCAGAAATTACTGTTTTCGTTATTGCTTTACTAGTTTGCTCAGTCTTATGAGTAGAATCTTTATCTCCTACCTCGCATCCGACTAACAGCATAAATGGAACTGCTAACGTTACTAGTTTCTTTGCTCTCATTATGTATTCTCCTTGTAGAAAGTATTGTAAGTAATTAACATATCAAACTATAACATACATTACATTATGGTTCACTTCCATTACGCTTTTAAAATATAAAATACGAATACACCCCATAAGCCACAAATAAGATTAATAGAATAGAAATGCCGAGTACCGTATATATAATCCATTTTAAATTTGAATTCATATCATCCTCCCACCTCTAGATAATTCCAGTATATAACAAAAAAGCATTGGATACCCAATGCTTTTTACACTTACGCAAATAAAGAAGTATTCGCATATAAAGCTGGTGAACCACCTGAATGTACGAATAAAATATTGTCTTCCTTATTAAATTTATCTTTTCTAATTAAGTCGATTAATCCCGCTACTGCCTTACCTGTATACACTGGATCAAGTAAAATACCTTCTGTTTTCGCAAGTAACTGAACTGCCTCTACCATTTCCGGCGTTGGTAACGCATAGCCTGGTCCTACATATTCATCAAAGCATGTAACAGCGTCGCGCGAGATAAAGTTTGGAATACCAACATGTGCTGAAGTTTCATCTACAAGTTTTGCTACTTTCTCTTCTTGCTCAGCTTTTCCTCTACTTACGTTAATCCCGATTACAGGAATATGGCTTTGTGTTCCAGAAAAACCAGTAACTAAACCAGCATGCATACCGCCGCTACCACTTACACAAACAACTGAACTGAAATCAATTCCTTGCTCAAATGATTGCGCCATAATTTCTTGCGCACAAGCAACGTATCCCATAGCACCCGTAGGGTTTGATCCACCAACTGGAATTACATATGGTGTATTACCTTTTTCACTTACTTCTTGTGCTACTTTATGCATTTCTTCCATAAGATCTGCTCCGTTCGGTACAACAATGACATTTTCAGCACCTAATAAGTGATATAAGAAATAGTTTCCGTTAAAGTCTCTCTTCTCTTCTGGCTCAAGCCCTTCCTCTAATACAAGGATACATTTCATTTTTTCTTTTACCGCAGCTGCCAGTGTCAGGCGGCAATGATTTGACTGAATACCACCAGCTGTAATTAACGTATCTGCACCATTTTCCTGTGCATCTGCAACTAAAAATTCTAATTTTCTCGTCTTATTGCCACCAGCTGTTAAACCAAGTAAATCATCTCGTTTAAAATAAATAGTCGGGCCACCAAGTGCTTCAGAAAAGTTGTTTAACTTTTCAATTGGTGTATATGATTCTGTATATTTTTTTCTCGGGAATTTAGCTAAATTCATTGTAACGCTCCTTTTGTACTTCTTTCACAATATATGTAACGTTACTATTATTACACGTAAAAATGGTGAAGTCATCTTTCTCGGTTAAAAATGTATTAGAATTTCATTTTGATAAGTAAAACCGTATTAATGATTTTAACTTAATTACGGTACATGAAATTTATATCAACGATTTTTTAAATATATCTATCGTAACTTGCAATATATCAACGATTTTCTTAATATATCGATCTATCGACAAAAAGCGACAGACAGGCACCTCCTTTCTCATCAACAAAAAAAGAGCCTACACATTCAAATGCAGACTCCCTCCAATCACTTATTTACCGAAAAACGAAGTAACTGTGTTAATCCCGGCTCTAAATTCATTTCACCTTTATGGCGTACGTATACGACTTTATCCCCATCAAATTTCGGAGGGTTTGCTTTACTATACGTATGCCACTCATTCGTTCCTTCTATAGAATACTCCATATATTCAGTTGCACCGACAATTATATTTTCACTATCATCTGCCGTTACATTTGGTGCCATCTGCGCAATTTTTGAATCACTAATTAATAACTTCTTTATATCCTTATCACGTTTGTAATCGTAAGCTGTCACAATTACATCGTTACCATATGCTTTCACTTGTAACCCTTGTTTAAATGAATAGCCATCTGGAGCAGTTTTCTCTCCTCCATTTGGTCCTGCTGACATCCAGCCTGTTTCAATCCCGCCCGTATTTACAACAGTGAAACCTTTTTCATCTCCACCTTTAATTTTCTTTTTACCAGCCCAGTCAGGTAAGTTTAAATCCCAATGCGTATGACTCGTGAAGAAAACAACCTGCGGATAGTCTTTTAATATATCGTACAATTTATCCACGTTTAAATAATCTTGTAAATATGGTGATTGTCTTGATCCAGATACTGTATCAGGTAAAACGTGATGAGAGAAAATAAAGATTGGTTTATTTTTATCTTTTTGACTATACTCTTCTAAATTTTGTTTTAACCAACCTAATTGCTCATCACTCATATATACTTCATCCCACATTTTTGAATCGTGGTATTTCATATATTTTTCAGTTCCTAAAAATAAAAGTGGATAGCCATCTAATTCTTTTTTATGATATACCTTTTCTTGTCCACTAAATTTCAGATAGCGGTTAAATAAAGTTTCCTCAGTTACACCATTTGGCCATGTACTTTGAGAGAGTTTCCCATCTGCTGTCCATTTACCAGCATAAAACTCATGATTCCCAACAGTAGACCATACATTTTCTGGATGCTTATTTTTATTTAACACACGCTTTACATCATCATATTGTGACTGTTGTCCAGTCGGCGTTATATCCCCATTCATAATAAGCGCTCTAGAAAGTGGCGTTACTTTATTCATATCTTTTAATACGTGATCAAAATCTCCTAAATCACCTTGAATGTCACTAATAACATTAAAAGTTGTAGCTGATTTTCGAACTTGCTCTTTCCCTTCCGCATGTGCTGAAAATGTCGGTAATAATGCCACCATAACTGCTAACGAAGCAACTGTCTTTTTCATACAAATTCTCCCCCTAATAATAGAATGTACCAACTGACATGTTCTGCTTCTCTTAGGTGCTTGTCCAATTCACATTATAGGGGGAGATTGTAAAGATTAATGGAATAAAAAATTAAGTGTTTTTTAAGAGATTTTGTCTTTTCTACACACTCCACAATTAGCAATTCGCGCCAATCTAGCTTTCTAGTCTTTAACATTACATAAATGTAAATGAATATGATGAATCTCTTAGTTTAATATGTTGTCTTTTTAATCTCTGTTATATAACCGCCACAAAATATGCTATCTTTTCAAGTTTTCTTTCTTTAATAAACGTTACTCCTCTTTTAATTAGCCTTAAAATTGTAAAGTGGCTTAATAATATGTTTAATATCAATTGTTTCTTTTGTATTCTCAATAATTTCATCCATTGGCTTATATACCATTGGTGCTTCATCTAAAGTACTTTCTGCAACAGATGTAGTCCAAACCTCTGTCATTGTATTTTGAAAATCCTCTAAGTTAAGTACTTCTTTCGCCTTCTTGCGACTCATAATACGCCCTGCTCCATGAGGGCCAGAAAAGTTCCAATCTGGATTTCCTTTACCAAATGCAATGATTGAACCATCTCTCATATTGATTGGAATGATTACTCGTTCATTTTTCTGAGCTGAAATAGCACCTTTTCGTAGAATCATATTTTCCATATCGATGTAGTTATGAATTGTAGTGAATTGATCGGTTACTTTCCAATCCATTTTAGTGACGATTTCATCAATCATTGCCTTACGATTTAACTCTGCATATTTTTGTGCAATTTTCATATCATTCATGTAATCTTTAAATCCTTGTCCTTCTAAATAAGCTAATTCTTTGCGAATCACCGGTTTCTTAATTTCACGTAAAGCTTCATGTATTTCTTGTTGTCTACCTTCTTTCGTTAAACGCTCAATCAGTTCTTCTTTAATAGATTTAACGTTTATAAGTTGCTCGTAAGCAAAGTTTTGATAATACTCTGCTACTTGTTTCCCTAAATTACGCGAACCACTATGAATGACAATGTATACATTTCCTTTATCATCCTCATTCAGTTCGACAAAATGATTGCCAGAGCCAAGTGTACCAATACTTTTTTGAGCACGTTGCAATGTAAACGGGGCTCTTACACTATCAAAATCAATCATTTTTGAAAATCTATGTTCCTTATCTCGAATACGAAAACCACTTGGGACAAATTTACGTATCGTTTCGTCTAAGTAATCGAAGTTGATTTCCTCTTTTTTCTTATTAATCATAACAACTTCCATGCCACAACCAATATCGTACTTACCTCCCAGTTTCCTGAAAGAGTGGACTATACCTTCTCTACAGTCATCGAGATATGCAGTCTCTACTGTAGGCTCACCGTATTAATTATTCCTCTTCAATTCAAAATAGATGAGGAATAATTCTGTACCTTAGTCTGCTAACATGGTACAAGTCTCTGAACCATTCGATTATGTCACCATAACCACTGGCTGCTGATTGCCCTCGTCTTTTATCGTTAGGGTTCCCAGTCAATTGAGTGAGTAGTTTAAAGTCTGAGCCGATTAGTTAACCCCGACTAAATTAGGAACAATCTTATCTTGAATTGTCATTGTTGTCCCAATCGTACAACCTGCACCCGCATGTGTATCTGGCATAATACGAATCTTGCTATCCTTTACGAATTCTTGGTTACAAAGATCAATAATTTGACCTGCTGCAGTTTTTTCTACATTCGTAGTAAACACTTTTGCTTCATTGTATTTCCCTTGTAATTTCAACATCTTCTATTTCCCCTTTCCGTTAGTTTCTACAAAACATTAATTTATATATATTTATAATTATATTTTCCACCACTACAGCTCATTTCCTTTTTTATAAAAAAAGACACAGAGATTCCTCCCCATGCCTACTAATTTCCTACCTTTTCACCGCATGCACATAATGCACTGTCTCAAAAGCTTTCAAATAATCGTTTCGTCCTTCAAAATATAATTTATTTATGTCTTCTGGCGATAAATGTTCATAAATGAGTAAGCCCGCCTTCTCTAACAGTGCTTCCATTTCGGCATAAGAAAAACATGATTTCATCGGTTCTCCGCCTACCGCAGCCATTTTTACCATATTTTCAACTCGATTGGACAGTCCCTTTTCCGTAAACAAGTTTTCATCGGGATAATCGAAAACGATAGAACTTCCTGCCGGAACCACCTCAAATAAACATTCTATTAAACTAGAAAGTTCCTCTTTCGTTAAATAGTACGTTACACCTAATAGACTAAAGAACGTCTTTTTATTTTCAAATCCTTCATTGCGTAACTGTTCATAGGAAAATCCTTTCGTAAAATCCATTGAAACAAAATGAAGGTTATTTGGAACTTCAATTTCTACTTCTTTTATTCTTTCCTTCTTAAACGCCTGCGTAGAAGGATGATCCACTTCAAATATTTCTATTTTATTCTCTAACTCTCGGTTTCTAAAACTGAACGTATCTAAGCCTGCACCGAGTATGACGTATTGTTTCGCTCCTAATGTAATTTCATGTAGTAATACTCTTTCACAATATGCGGCACGTGCTAAAGGTGTTGGTGATAACTGAACTTGTGTAATCCATTTTAATATTTCTTTTGGATTGTCTTGAAACTGCTCTGCAATGTCTGTATTGAAAAAGTGAATCCCTTGAACCATGTTCGTTTCAATATTGTTACGTTCTTTTGGCGATATGAATTCTTTAGCGATATAATCATCAAAGACCTTCGGATTATCAAATTCACTATGATATGCCCTGCTGAAAGCTGATACTAACGACGTTACACTTGCTTCACCTTGTTTCACGTACATACACTCTCCTTCATTTTTACAACAAAAATAGGGTTCCCCTGGCCAGGAGAACCCTATTATACACTTTATTTTTATATTGGTAAATTATAGCATAAATAAGTTTTTTTGTCAAGTTTTCAGCCTGCTAACGCTCAACAATTTGTGTAATCTCTAGCAGGAAGATTTCGATCTACACCGAATATTCCAGTTCATAACAATACAAATGGAGGGCGTCATAAAAAGATTAGTCATCATTACAGTTGGAAAAACACACAGTGGAAAAACTACATTTGCAAGAGCATTAGAAAAAGAGTTACCCCACTCTTTCGTTATGGATCAAGATAAACAAGCTGAATTTATTAACACGCATGATGAAAAATTACAGCCGGCTGAAGGTGCTAATACATTTAAGCACGGTCTTTCTAAATTCATTGTTGATTATGCGAAAGAACATACAAATTTACACCTTATTATTAGTAACTCCAATCGCAGTAAAAATGGAAGGTTATATTTACTAAACGAATTATTTCCACAGAATGAATATGTACGTATACTCGTTCATTTTGACATTCCAGATGATGTACTTTACGAAAGAGTGGCTCGAAGCACGCGAAGTACCAATATTTTTAGAGGTGGATATTCTAGTTTCAAAGAAGTATTTGATCAACAACAAACTGAATCACTTCACGATGATGTGGTAGATCCTATAGAAAATGAGGCTGATTATTTGTTTGTTATTCGCAATAATAAAGATGTAAGCTTTACTATAGAAGAAATTGTTCATCTAGCTAAAGGTTTATCCCCTACCCCAAATAAGAGATTATAAAAATTACATAATCATAGATTATTATGCAAATCCTTCCTCTAAGCGCCTAACATAGTATATAATAATAAGATAATCTACTTCTATATGCTCATTTTTACACAAAACAGTTCATGCATATGAAAGAAAAGAGGTACAAAAATATGAAAACAAAACAAACAATTGCTGCGTCTACACTAGCTTTAGCAATGATTGCTGGCGCGAACTCTGCTCATGCGGAAGTAAATGATGCTACTCCTCAGCAAAGTACGGGAGATCGATTAGCTGAAATTAAGCAACATAAACAAGAGTTAGATGCAAAATTGCAGCAACAAAAAGAAAACGTGGATCAAACATTAAATGAACTTAACAAAGTTAAGGAAAATGTTGATACGAAGGTGAATGAACTACATGAACGTAAACAAGTTGCTGATGAAAAAATTAACGAAGTTAAACAGCATAAACAAGAACTAGATGCAAAACTGCAGCAAGACAAACAAATCGCCGAAGATAAAATCGCTGAAATTAAAGAGCATAAAAAACAAGTAGAAGATAAAGTTGCTGAAGTAAAAGAACATAAGCAAAATATCGATAACAAAGTGAATGAGATTAAAGAACATAAACAAACTGTCGATGAAAAAGTGAATGAAATGAAGCAACATAAAGAGAACATTGATCAAAAGGTTAATGAACTTAAGGAAGTTAAAAAACAAGTAGATGAAAAATTAGCTGAGTTAAAGAAAGCGAAACAAACTGCTGAGGACAAACTCGCTGAACTAAAAGAAAACAAGCCGAATACTGGTAACACGTTAGAGGAACTTAAGAAAATTAAAGGCAATTTAGACAGTCTTTCCGCTAACTTAGAATTAGCTAAACAAGATGTAAAAAACAAACTAGCTGTTTTACAAGAAGCTAGACAAGATTTAATTAATAAAATTAACGAAATTAAACAATCGAAACAAACTGTTTCAGATGATTTATCAAAGAAAAAACAAGACTTAGATGTTAAAATCAACGACTTTAAGCATACTGAGAAAAAAATTGACGACAAATTAGCTGAGTTACATACAACGAAGCAAAATGTTGATAACAAGATTAATGAAGTATCACAGTCTAAACAAATGCAAGCAGATAATGGTACTAAAAACAATAACGCTAAAGAACTTCCTAACGCTGGTAGCGAGCAATCAAACAATATGGCTCTAGGAATGCTATCTGTATTAGGCGGTGTTTTATTACTTACTCGTAATAAAATTAAAACGTTATTCTCTAAATAAGTCCATAAAAAAAGGAAAACCGCACATACATGTACGGTTTTCCTTTTTTTATATTAACTGTCCATCTCGAAGCGTCAATATACGGTCACATACATCCAGCATTCTTTCATCATGTGTAATCATAATTGCTGCTTTTTGGCTCTCTTTCACTTCACGTTTCATCATTTCAACAACTTCACGTGCGCGTTTTGAGTCTAAGCTTGCAGTTGGTTCATCCGCTAATATTAAATCTGGGTTGTTCATGAACGCACGAGCGATTGCTACCCTTTGTTTTTCTCCGCCAGATAGTTGATTTGGATAATGATTTTTTCTTTCTCCTAATCCAAATGCTGCTAATAAATGATCAGCACGCTTTTCGGATTCTTGTTTACTTTCTTTTTTTAGCTTTGCAATGTAAAGCAATTGTTCTTTTACATTTAAATATGGAACAAGATTTGCGAACTGGAAAATGAAGCCGATTTTTTTCAAACGAATGTCCGTCATTTCCTTTTCTGATAGCTTCGTAATATTTTGCTCGCGAATGTAAATATCCCCTTTTGACGGTGATAATAATGCACCCGCGATTGATAATAACGTACTTTTCCCTGATCCAGAAGGACCGACGATTCCGATAAATTCTCCGGCTTTCACATCAAGCGATATCGGATGAAGGGCTGTTACTTCCGTATTCCCTTCTCCGTACACTTTACTTACTTTGTCTAATTTTAATAATGAAGTCATTACATCCCGCCTCCAATTGCTTCTAATGCATCAACTTTTAATACTTGGTATAACGAAATAAGTGTTCCTAAAATACTAATTACGATAAAGATTGCTGCATATTGCGCAATCATCGGTGTTGTTAATAAGAACGGCATACCTGCTGGTAAAATTTGTTCTAACCCTTGTACAAGAACGATACTGATTACCATCGCAACGACTGATAAGAATAACGCCTGCACGACTAAGCTATTTGCTAAATACGAGTTCTTTGTACCGATTGCTTTTAATACACCTAATTGCTGTGTTTTTTGCAGTGTAATAACGTAGAAGAATACACCAATTAGTAATGCAGCGATAACAAGTAAGAACGCAATGATCATCGTTAATGTTCCTTGTTCTTCTTTAAATCCTGGAATACTTTGTAGCACTTC
Organism: Bacillus cereus group sp. BceL291; assembly: GCF_051776705.1. NCBI lineage: Bacteria > Bacillati > Bacillota > Bacilli > Caryophanales > Bacillaceae > Bacillus > Bacillus cereus group sp. BceL291. Next base: position 19,424 of record NZ_JBPWAP010000052.1, read on the forward strand.
TTTTTTGTCAATTACGTGTGCATTTTTAATCTCTTTATCTGTGTTAAGTGCAATTGCACTATAATCTTTTTGGTTTGGTTGTGAAATAGCACCCCATACGTCTTCATTTACATAAACGACTGGTGTATGGCTAAACATTTGATCTTTCGTAAATCCAACGATTGTAAATTCTTTCTTTGAAACAGGATCAATAATTGTATCTCCAATATCAATTCCTTTTTCTTTAATTGATTCGTCAGCAACCATCTCGTTGTTTGCTGTACCTAATTTCTCCCCTTTTACAATTTTCGGTTCTAAAAATGAATCCCGTTCACTTGAGAAAATAGCGATATCAACCTTTTTCGAACTATCTTTCTTTTCATATGTTGAAACTTTCACATGAAACGGAACGGCTTCTTTCTCGCCTACTTGATTTACTACGTTATCTACATCGTCTTTCTTAATTTGTGAACGAAGTAATTTATTTTCCGCATCATCTGCTAAAACGAACTTATTTGCCTCCATATTTTGAATCGATGAAGCATTATCATATGATAGTCCATTTGCTAATCCTGAAATAACAAGAACTAAAAATGATAATAACACCATAATCAGTCCGATTAATCCGTATCTTAATTTTGATTGTTTCAATTCACGCAGAGCTAAAAACATTTCGCTCGCTCCTTCCTCTTTCTTTCTATGCACTTATCATAAAAAAGAAATATGAACGGAATATGAACAGAAGATTACAGAGGGGAAATTAAATTACATCTGATACTTTTTGAGCGCGGGAAAGGTGTGGCTTTATAGCAGAAATGGGAGTACGTGAAATTTATATCAGCGATTTTTCAAATATATCAGCGCAAATATAATTATATCGGCGATTTTCAAAATATATCGGCGCAACTCAAATTATATCAGCGATTTTCCGATTATATCGACTTGCCGACATAAAACGACAAAAAAGAGGCAGTTCCGAAACAGCCTCTTTCTTTCCATCTATTTCGGAAGCTCCACCCGGACGGTCGTTCCTTCCCCCTTCGTACTATACACCGAAACGTTTCCATGATGCAGTTCAACAATCTTCTGCACAATCGACAATCCCAAACCGCTACCTTCTACGTTTCTCGTCCTTGCTGTATCTACTTTGTAAAAACGGTCAAAAATACGATCCATTTCTTCTTTTTCCATACCGATTCCGTTGTCTGATATAGAAATAATGACACTAGACTCTAACTCTTCGACGAAAAACTCAATCGTTCCACCATCGTTTGAAAACTTAATGCTATTCGTGAAAATGTTACTCCAAACTTGATGCAGTAAGTTTTCATCACCTTTTATAGTGATATCTGGCACATTAAATTCAACGGCGATATCTTTTTCCCGCCATTTCCACTCAAGCATAAAAATGACGTCTTTAATTTGCTTCTGCAGATTGAATTCTCTTATTTGTAGAACCTTTTCCTCTTTATCTAATGAAGCGAGCGTAAGTAACTGTTTACATAAACTAGACATTCGCTTACTTTCACCCTCAATAATTTGTAAGTAATGATTTCTTTCTTCCTCACTCATCTTTTCTGTTTGCAACGTCTTTGAAAAACCTTGTATGGAAGAAAGTGGCGACTGAAATTCATGTGAAACGTTCGAAACGAATTCTTGTCTCATTTCATCTAGTTCTTTAATACTCTTCGTCATCTTTTGGAAGCTTGTAGATAACGTTCCTATTTCATCTTTTCGTTTTACATCTAATTCAATTTCATATTCCCCACTCGCAATTTTTTGCGTAGCCTTCGTAAATTTACGGATTGGGCGAACGATGTAACCTGCTGCAATCGCTATAAAAATAATACTTAATAGTACGATAAACCCTAATAATACCGCTAGAAAAATTCTCATCTCGCCGAATTGTTGTTGAACGTCAGGGCGAATGAATAAAGCGTACTGTTTATCACCGTGTTGTACTGGGACACCGACGCTATTAATTAATTCATTATCGAAAAAACCTGTAATAAAGAGGCGCGTTGGATAAGTAGAAACACCATTAAATGTCTCCCCCTGCAATACTTTATGAACGGTATCATCACTTATTGTCGTCTTACGAAACGCATTACCGATACGCTTTCCATTCTTTTGATCATCAACAATGTAAATCTCATACCCTAATTTTGCAATAGAATGCAAATACGTCTCTTGATTTTCTTCACTTTGCTTTTCATATAACGATTTAACTTCTTCCGCATACTTTAAAATCTTTTCACTGTTATATGGTTTTAACTTCACTTGATAATATACGTTCGTTAATAAAAAGCCGATAATACTACTAAGTAGCATAATGCCGACCGTCATAAATACAAATCTAGAATATAGTGATTTCATCTTATTTCAACTCCAACTTATACCCGAGGCCGCGCACTGTTGTAATTTGAAAATCATCCGTTCGTTTTGAGAAACGATCTCGCAGCCTTTTCACATGAACATCAACTGTTCGTTCATCTCCTTCAAAATCCATTCCCCATACTAATTCAATTAGCTCTTCTCTTGAAAATGTTCTTCCAGGATAACTAGCAAGTTGTGATAATAACTCAAATTCCTTTAAAGGAAGCAAAATTGTTTGACCGTTACACTTTACTTCTACACCTTTTCGATCAATTGTCGTTCCGTGCAACGTAATAATATCTGCACTCAGCATTTGATAACGTCGTAATAAAGCTTTCATACGGAAAATCACTTCAGCTGGTTCAAATGGTTTTACGATATAATCGTCCGTACCAGAAATGAATCCTTTTTCTTTATCAACTAACTGATCTTTCGCCGTTAATAAAATAACCGGTATATCATGATACTTCCGGATTTCTTCACATAACGTATAGCCATCAACGAACGGCATCATAATGTCTACGATCGCAAGATGAATATTTTCCTTCTCTAAAACATCTTGCGCTACCTTTCCATCTTCTGCTTCAAAAACTTTAAACCCCTCTTTTTGTAAATGGTAATGCAACAACTCTCTAATATGCTTATCATCATCAGCTAATAAAATATGTATCATCTTCATTAAACCCTCTCTCGTTCATCCTTCTACATCACTACATTAAGAAACAATTGGATTTTTTGCAAGAAAAAGAAAAAGAATCTATTTTGAAAAAAGATTATTCAAAATAGATTCTTACGTTTTAGTATTAAGATTATTTTAATCAAAAACAATTTCTAAGCCTTCGAAATATCAACAAACCCTTCTCCGAACACATCACGAACATCGTGTATAGCGATGAACGCCGCCGGATCCGTAGTTTGAACAATCCGCTTTAACTTCACTACTTCTTGCTTATTAATAACAACATAAAGAATTTCCTTCGGCGTTTTCGTGTAATAGCCATGACCTGAATACACGGTAACCCCTCTCCCCATTAAGGTTGTCACCTTCCCGGCAATTTCATCTGGATTATCAGAAATAATCGTAATAGCCTTCTTCGGATTTAACCCTTCAATTACAAATTCCATCACTTTCGTTGCTACATATAGCATAATAATTGTTATCATCAGTTTTTCTGCACCAATGATGAAATAAGATGAAAATGCAACGATTAAATCGAAGAACAGTAGACCGTAGCTAATGCTCCAGCCTAAATATTTATGTGTCATCCTTGCTAAGATCGTAGTACCTGCAGTTGTTCCGCCAACGCGAATGATAAGACCAATACCACACCCGATAAATATTCCTCCGAAAATGGCATTTACAAGCATTTCATCCGAAGCAATCGTCCAGCCTTCTGTTAAATGAAGAAATAGCGAGTTAGTCACTACAGCGATAATCGTATAAATTGTTGTGATTTTATTTAAAAATTTATAACCGACTATTAACAAAATCGCATTTAAAATTAAGTTAACTAAACCTGGTGACCATTCAAATAAATAGTACGTAATAATCGTGATACCTGTTACCCCACCCTCACCAAACTCGTTTGGGATAACAAATAAATTGACACCTAAAGCAAAAAGAAATGCACCAATAATAATAAAAATAATGTCTGTCGTTCTTTTTTTCATACAGTACCTCACTTCTTATGTAAATATTTATTCTGTCATAAACTCTCACCATTATATCGTGGAATATTCAAATCGAACAGTGGTTTGTTTTTTATTTTAATATAGGATGATAAATCAACTTTATCCTATATCCACTTGTAATTAAGAAAGTAAAATAACTGTATTTATTATGTACTACAACTAAAGTTTTGATTTCACATGCAATTCATGCTAAAAATGAATTGGAACACGTACTCGCATTAACTTCGAGTACAAAACAAATAGGCGAAGCTATAGAATAGGCTTCGCATCAAACGTGTGCTCACAGAGATTTATATTCATAAATCTCTGATTTTTTCACTTATCTTTCTCCATATACTCTTTAATTTTTCGTTCTTCCCATTCTTTTCCGAATATCCCAAATGGAAAAGTTGTTAAACCGTGTATAACGATACCAATCCCCCAACCTCCAAGTGGATATAAAAACCATAATTTACTTGAATCAGAGCTTATATTTATGAAAAAAAGCATTAAGTTAACTAATATATAGACCGTTAAATGAATGTAAAACGCTTTTAAATTCTCCACTCTTTTTTTAGCTCGTAAATAATTCTCATCTCGCTCCATATATAAACCCCTCTTTCATTATTGTATTTTTTAACTCGCACCGATTTAAACATCATATTCTAGTCGGATATCCCTTATTCTCAAAAAATACAAAGCAAAAAAGTATCCAGCAAATGGTCATACACATCACCATTTGCTGGATACTACATGATACATTTGTTATTTACAGGATTTTAATTAAGACCAAATCCATACACCATCATTATTTTCAGCGTTCGTCTTTGCTTCATGAACTTTTTCAATATGGTCAACTGTGTTCCAATTAATAGAACTTCCGCCCCACCCTACATACTTCATATCAATTTTCACTTTCTCACCCGCATTAAATACTTGTCCCTTTGTTAAGAAAACATCAATAATAGCTTTCTTCCCATTTAGCGATGGATACTCAACTACAACATATTTAGTAGCACCGTCTCCCTCATCTTCCATCGTTCCTACTTTTGATACTTCTCCAATTACATAATTAGGTGCGCCATCTTCTTTCATGTGCATACCTAACTTGTTTGTTGTATTTTCAACTGCAGTTGCAACCATATATTCTGTAAAATTACGCATCATAGATCCAGTAGCTTTTACTTCATCTCCTACTTTCACATTTGAAAGTGAATCAATATACACACTAACCGGTTCCTCATATTGCTTAGATTTTACAACAATTACACCGTTATCTACTTCTACTACTCGTCCTTCTAACGTCGAGAAATTCGATTCAATAGAAGCTGCACTCGCTTTTGTTACTTCTAGTCCTGGTAAATTTGTTCCTGATAATGCTGCGATCCCTAAAGCACCTGCTAAAATTAATTTTTTCATACCCATTATGAAACATCTCCATTCACGATGATTTTATTTTTTTGATTGGTATCGACCAACCTGTAATCATTATAGTTACAGGCAGTGAAAATAACAACCGTTTTCCTCATGCAATGTTGCATACTTTGATTTTCAAATATAAATCGGTTATTCCTATATTCAACACTAAGACTGAATTCTTGAATCCCAGCAGGTAAACGGATTGATGATGAAGAAACTAATGTCATACATCATGTTTTTCAATGATACAGTTTGTATAATCGTAGTCCATTACATTATGTAGGAGCGGAGTTAACATGTTAAAAAAACAAAGAGATTACAGCCAGGAGATACCGTGGCGACAGTAAGTCCTTCGTGGGGAGGAGCAGGTGATTCTGAAATAAGATAACGATATGACAGGACTCAAATAAATAAAAACACTCCTATAAGATATGACTGTGAATTGGTACTTTTCAAATGATATGAAGATTACTTATCTAATGATAAAGGGGGATTTACGTGTATGGACGTAACATTTACAGTAAGTAAATGGGATGAAAAACTAATTGATGATACTAGAAAAGATTTCCCTATTAATATTGCCCATGTTGAATATGATATTGATGGAGAATTAAAAGGAAAAGCTTTTGTTGAATACTTATTATATTATCTAGACTCAAATATAAATGATGGTCACTTGGCTACGGCTAAAATTTCTGGATTTTTACACTTTGAAGGAATTTATAAGGGGCAACAAGGGACATTCACAGCTATAGAGCAAGGAATATTTGATAAAGGAAATTTAGATTCCCCAGGAACAATTATTAAAGCTACCGGTAACTTAGAAAATCTGAGAGGGTCCTATAATTATCAGTTTACAGGTCAAACTAGTAAACTAATTTTAGAATTTGAACGTTAGCAAAATACCTTATAATTTAGTGGAAAGGACATTTCTTGTAATACTCGGAATGTCCTTTTTGTTGACGAGCTAGTACGTTATAATCACCGCCAATTTTTGTAGGTAGTGTTGATGTTAAAAGCCCTTGTACAACAAATCTCCCCTGCTCATCTGGTGTAACATGATGAACACCTTCATCTTTCGATACTTCCGTAAATAACGCAACATCTTCTTTTGTAAACGTTCTTTCAAAGGTAATTTTTTCGCCTACTTGCAATTTCATCGATCCCCCTCCTCAAAAAATCTTTTAAAATAAGAAAAACCGAAACTCAAATCATTTCGGTTTTTCAAAACTATAGAAGTCAATATTTACTTTAAAGAATGAACAAACAACCCACTACGCAGTTTCGGTTCAAACCACGTTGATTTCGGCGGCATGACTTCTCCGGCATCTGCGATTGCTAATAAATCTTCCATAGATGTCGGATATAATGCGAATGCTGCTTTGTATTCGCCGCTGTTCACAAGGCGTTCTAGTTCTTCTAGCCCCCGTATTCCGCCAACAAAATCGATACGTGAATCAGATCGCGGATCATGTATTTCAAGCACTTGGCTTAATAAATGGTCTTGCAGAATAGATACATCTAAACCTCTAACAAGATCATTCGCATCAAATGTTTCCTCTTTCACTGTGAGCTTATACCACTTCTCGTTTACATACATACCAAATGTTTTTGGCTCATTTGGTTTATACGGAGAAACAGGTGCTTCTTCTACATAAAAGTACTGCGTAATTTGATTTAAAAACTGTTCCTCTGATAATCCATTTAAATCTTTCACAACTCGGTTATAGTCCCAAATCGATAATTCATCATGAGGGAATAGAACCGATAAGAAGAAATTAAATTCCTCTTCTCCTGTGTAATTTGGATATTGTTCTCTTCGCATAATTCCTACTTTTGCAGCTGATGCAGAACGGTGATGCCCGTCTGCAATATAAAGATTAGGAATATCTTCAAATGCATTTACTAAAGTCGTAATTACATCTTCATCTGCAATCTTCCACGCAACATGCTTAACACCGTCTTCTGCTGTAAATGTATAAATTGGCGCATGCTCTTCTTTCCAGCTTCTAATTAAATGCTTTACTTCATCTTTTGTACGGTAAGTTAAAAATATCGGACCTGTATTTGCGTCACACACATCTACGTGGCGAATACGATCTAGTTCTTTTTCATGACGTGTTCTTTCATGTTTTTTAATTGTATCATCTTCATACTCATCAATAGATGTACAAACGACAAGGCCTGACTGCGTTCTTCCTTGCATCGTCAGTTCATAAATATATAGCGCTGGCTCTTCATCTTGTATGAACACTTCTTCTCGTATAAATTGCTTTAAATTGTCGCCCGCTTTTTCATACACGCGATCATCATACGGTGACAATTCAGGATCTAAATCAATTTCTGCTTTATCAACATGCAAGAAAGAATATGGATTCCCTTTTACAACTTCCCTTGCCTCTTCACTATTTAATACGTCATACGGTAAAGCTGCCACTTGTGCCGCTTTTTCCTCTACTGGACGAATGGCCCGAAACGGTCGTATTTTTGCCACATTCCTCTCTCCTTTACACAATCATTCGAACGGCTACAACACCTGTAATTTTGCTTATATTTTCTACAATATTCTCTTTTATTATATCATCAATTCCGTTATCGATATCAATCATTGTGTATGCCCAAGAATGTTTACTACGATTAATCATATCGGCAATATTAATATGATGTTCCGCTAAGCATCCTGTAATTTGCCCTACCATATTCGGGACATTTTGATGCATAATTGTAATTCGTTTCTTTCCGATATACGGCAATTCTACGTTTGGATAATTTACTGAGTTACGAATATTTCCTGTCTCTAAATATTCACGTAATTGACGTGCTGCCATTACTGCACAATTTTCTTCTGATTCAGACGTAGATGCACCAAGGTGAGGCGTCGCTGTTACATTTTTCATCTTTATTACATTTTCATTCGGGAAGTCCGTTACGTAATGTGTAATAATATCTTCTCCTAATGCTTTTTGAAGAACCTTTTCATCTACAAGTTCTCCTCTAGAGAAATTAAATAGACGCATCCCTCTTTTCATCTTCTCTACAGCGTGTTCCCCAATGATCCCCTTCGTTTGATTCGTAAGAGGAATATGCAGTGTAATATAATCACACGTTGCAAAAATTTCATCAAGGCTAAATGCTCTTTGCACATGTGTAGAAAGACGCCAAGCTGTTTCAACTGAAATATAAGGATCATATCCGATAACATCCATGCCTAACGCTAACGCATCGTTCGCAACTAAAGCACCGATTGCGCCAAGTCCGATAACACCTAGACGTTTCCCTGCAATCTCTGATCCAACAAATTGTTTTTTTCCTGATTCAACAAGCTGTGGTACTTCTTCACCCTCTAAGTTTTTCGTCCAACTTACACCATTAATAATGTTGCGTGAAGACATAATAAGACTGGCAATAATGAGTTCCTTTACTGCATTAGCATTTGCCCCCGGCGTGTTAAATACTACAATTCCTTTTTCTGTACATCGCTCGACAGGAATATTATTTACACCAGCGCCAGCTCTTGCAATCGCCTTTAAGTCTTTTGAAAACTCTTCTTGATGTAAAGAGTAGCTACGAAGCAAAATTCCATCTGGATGATTGATTCTATCTCCTACTTCATAACGTTCTTCAGTAAAAACTTGCAAACCTTTTTCTGCAATTTGATTTAACGTTTGAACACGAAACATATCCCCATCTCCCTATCTATTCTCAAGCTCAAATTCCTTCATATAATCTACTAATCGTTTTACGCCGTGTGCTGGCATCGCATTGTAAATACTGGCACGCATACCGCCAACTGAGCGATGTCCTTTTAACGTAACAAGGCCGCGTTCCTTCGCTTTTTGTAAAAACTCATTGTTAAGTTCTTCTGACGGTGTTGTAAATGGAATGTTCATAAGTGATCGATACGCAGGATCAACTGGTGAAGTAAACAATTTAGATTCATCTAAAAAATGATAAATAAGTGAAGATTTCATTCTATTTTGTTCTTCAATCGCAGATACTCCGCCTTGCTCTTTCAACCACTCTAGTACAAGTTTTGTTACGTAAATACTAAAGGATGGCGGTGTATTATATAAGGAGTTATTTTTACTGTAAGTTTCATAATTTAACATTGTCGGACAAGAGCGATCTGCTCCCCCAATTAAATCTCTTTTTATAATAGCAATCGTTAAGCCCGCTGGTCCTAAATTTTTTTGTGCTCCCGCGTATATAAGACCAAGCTTCGAAACATCATATTGTTCTGACAAAATATTTGAAGACATATCCGCAACGAGCGGCACTCTTTCTATATGTGGAATATCCACATATTTTGTCCCCTCAATTGTATTATTCGTTGTAATATGTACATAATCTAGTTTTTCATCGCTTAGTAAACCGTCCAGTTTAGGAATCGTAGTAAACTTCTCTTGCTCGGAAGAAGCAATCACTTGTACTTCCCCAATTTTTTCGGCTTCTTGCAGTGCCTTTTTAGACCATGAGCCAGTTAGTACGTATCCAGCTTTTTTATACGTATTCATTAAGTTCAGTGGTATCATAGAAAATTGTAATGACGCACCGCCTTGTAAAAATAAAACATCATACTCATCAGGGATGCTCATTAATTCACGAAGTAAGTTACTCGCTTCCTCTATAATACTTTGAAAATAAGAAGATCGATGACTCATTTCCATAATAGACATGCCTGTCCCGTTATAATTTACAAGCTCCTTTTGCACTTTCTCTAAAACTGGCAAAGGGAGTATTGATGGTCCTGCTGAAAAATTATAGACTCTCTCCATTACCCTCATAACCTCCCCTATTTCTCATTTTTATTAATTTTTAAACTTTCTGAATTATAACCTAAAATATAATACGTGGTCAATTTGTTTTCTATTATTACGGCGCAAGACGCAATGGAATCGCTTGCATGTGCAAACTATTTTTATAAACATACAAAAAAGTGTTAAGTACATAATCGTACTTAACACTCTAGTAATAAAGTATAATTGCTAATTGTCCGTGAAGAACCGATCAAAAATTTGATAAATAGCAGAAAGACCAATGAGCCAATAAATAGTGTCCACAAGCGCCGGCATAGAACCAAACCATTTCTCAACTACATTGTAATCTAACGCTACAAACAACCAATTCAAACCGCCGAGAATCACCAAAATTACTGTAAGGTAAGACAAAAATTTCATTATGATTGCCCCCTAGGTGATAAGATGGTGAAAGGCCTTTCACTAGAAATATATGTAGTAAACTTCAAAACTTACCTATTTTATAAAAATTATTTTCGGTACCACCCGTTAATAACTGTCTCTGCTTCTTTACTATGTATTTGATACGCATGTGTACTATCATTAGAGCCAATAAACCAAATTGAAAAACCTTTAAAATATGGTTTCGGTTCTAATACATCTCGGTAAGCACGCCATCCATTTAATTGTACATCTTTCGAAAACACATTTGAAACATCTGGATTCCATGGATTTTGTAATCCAAGTTCACGTGCTGGAACGTTAAATCCACCGAAGTAAACTGGCTTTCCTGTTGCATTATGTAATTGTTCCAATTGCTGAACAACATTTTGCCCACGATTATATACTGTCGTCGCAAATAAACTTTGCTTCACTTCTTCATATGACGGATTTCTTTTTCCAGAAACTTCAAACCAACTATCGATACTAACAATATCTACCTTCTTTAAATACGGACGGTTTATTTTCTCTATAAACTTCTCTTCATAAGAAGGATCCCAGCTTGCTGTTAACCACCAGTTCATTTGATACAAAATATTTCCTTTATACTGATTACGAACAAAATCAATTGTATCGCTCCAGTATCCTTCTGCATACTCCATATTCACGAAATTAGAAGCAATCTTTAGTCCATACACATTGTATTTACTTGTAATGGAATTAAAAATATCTTGCAGAATAACCGTCTTCCAATTCCAGAAGAAATCATTAATGTTACTTGGGTTCCATTCTGTCTCTCCAACATTCCCCTGCTGAATATATGGGAACGGTTCCACTATAACTTGAATATTACGCTTTAATAATTCTTGAATTAAAATAATAGCTTGTTGCTTTTGCGCTTGATTAATTACCATGTTAGTAGAAGTCACATTTGGGATATCTACTTGAATCGGTACATTTACTGTATTTAAATTTAAGCGCTCCACATCCGCTAATACTTTCGCTACATTTCCAACTTCCCATACTGTTACGTTTCCTGATTTGATTTTTCCAGATTGAACAGTATTTACATCTGCCTGTACATTTCCTTGAAAACAAAAAGAAAACAACATAATAAACACTCCTAAAAAACTTATTAAACTCTTATTTTTCTTCACAACTTTCCCCCTATAATTTTTGCCTTTCTTGATTATTTTATACAACGTTTCACATTTATTCCAGAAAAAAATGAAGTGCCGTTCAACTATATTCATATAAATCTTCTAAAAATAGTAGGAAAAATAAAAAAGGAGCAGATTTCCGCTCCTTTTTATCCTTTTACGATTGAAATTATTGAATCCCTTCTGGTAACTTAATTGAATCAAACTTTTCATATGAATCAATCTTTATACTCACAACTGCATCCAATTTTTCCTTATCTGTACTAGCTTTTTTATCTGAGTTACTTTCACTCACTTTTATAGTTGTTCGCATCTCTTCAAATTTATAATCTTTTGTTATTATATATTCAATGTTAAACGCATCCATATTAAATCCTTCCGTTAATTTTTTCATATCTCCATTAATTTTTTGTAACGTATCTACCGCTTCTTTTCCCTTTAATTCAAGTGTAAGTTTATATGTGTCTCCATCTTTCTTTGCTTTCATTTTCTTAGCCAAAGCTTCCGGTAAATCTAACTCATTAAGTAAATTTTTACTGACCATTACATCATTTACATTAAATTGATTATTAGGTATCGTAACTAACTCTCCTGTATCAGGGTTTTTCACTTGAGCAGCGACCTTTCCATCTACTTCATACGTTACAATATCTGTACCACTTATTTTCATTTCAGCTCTAGAATTCTTCAGTTTCGGCTCCATTTGTATTTTCATTTTAATTTCTTCTGATTGGCCGCTCCCCTTCATTGACATAAGAGATGTCAATGTAAGATATTCCTCTTGTTTTAATCCGTCAGCTGCTTTTTTAAAAATATCTTTCGCTACTAACTCTTTTTCTTTTTTTACAGATACTGTTTTAGGTCCACTTGTTTTTTCACTGCTACAACCAGTTGTTAAACCTACTATTAGCGCCAAACTAGATATTACAACCATTTTCTTCATACTGATTCTCCCCATTTCCCACTTAAAAATATTTTCATCCCATGTATAGTAAATCAACTGAAATAAATATATATACAATAATTATTTAACCTCTAAACGAAACCAGTTATTCAATCCGTATACTAATGTAACTAACGCTCCTATCACACCAAAAACAACAATATTTATACCAATTGACGAACCAAATAAAACAGCCATCATTGACACCATCAGTAATAGCATAGCAATACTATTTATCTTAATTTCTACTACATCGCCATCCTTTACTTTCTTTTCTTTACTTCCAAAAAAGAATTGTTTTACTTTAATATTCGCTTCATCTAATTCAAAAGGAAGCGTATATTCTTCGTTATTCTCAAGTTTCATTACTACTTCGTTATCTACCTTTACAGCAACTCTTGCTGCTCCTCCCATTACCCCTGTTGCTCTTATTACTTTAATACTCATGCTAAATCTCCTCTCCCCCTATGACTTCTCCATGTCATTCATTTTTGTAATTCTTCTCTTATGAAATCCTTGAATGTAAAACAAAAAATGTATTTGTATGACACCGAAATCTTTTACGCTATACACCCATTTCTCGTTAAACAAAATATTCCAACAGAAATTATAACAAGTTCCTACAAATTTTTTTGTCAAATTTTGTCGCGTTTACAAAAAAAGAGACTCTTACATATAGTAAAAGTCTTTTCTATCATTACCGTGGCTGTAACGTTAACATTTTCCCTTCTATTCCCGCTGTATTCAGTGTAGTCGTATGATAAATCATCTATTTGATCATGATACCAATCCCTTCTAAAAGGATAAAAATCCTCTTCCCCCTAATTCGCTTCTATTATGAAAGAACCTTTTGAAACATTGAAAAACCCCCTTCATTTTCCTACCAATGAAGGGGGTTTTCTTATCGTTCGCTACGCCAACTTTCATTATGCCCAAGATTTGAATCTGTCGCTACTTGCACATCATATAACATTTCACTAAAGAAGCGTTTATCTACTTCTTTTGGTACAATGCGTCTTTCATCATCAATCTCATCGTATTCATATGAACCACGATTCACTGTACCTGCTTTATAAAATTGAATGTCAAATACACATACATCTTCTTCATCTTCATAACCAATCGGTGCTCCGCTAAATGACAATTGCACGCCTAATCCGGTACGAGTATCTTCTTTGTAAAATGTATAATATACACCGCCATCTTGAACAGACCCACGGATCCATCCAAGCTTCGTCATCTTACCGAATAACGAACGACCATTTAGTAAAATACCGCCAAATCTCTCAATAGCACTCTCATCATTCTCTTCTACTACAAACACTGGACGCTCAATTTGTAGGAACGGCTGAACAATTCCCGCACTTTCTAATTGCTCTTTCCATAATTCCTTCTCCGCCCCAGACAATTCTAACGGATGAACGAAACCAATAACAGTGCCAGATGAAAGTTCATAACTCTTCCCGTCAATTGTACAGAACACGCCACCTTCTGCATAACGGAATGCCTTCAGCAACTTCCCTTCCTTATACTCACCCCAAATGAGTGAAATAGAAAATTGCTTCATAATTGGATTATCCATAAATACAGACTTCCATGCATTATGTGACCAATAACGCTTTAATGAAAGTGCCGTTTCCAATCGTTGTTTTTGCATGGAAAGAGTATTTCGGAGTTCCTTCTTTAAAGAGGCTAATTCTTTTTTAGCCTCTTCAGCCTTTTCTACATCATCTTTTGCATTCGGCTTTGGAAGTGACTTCATACGTTTTCCTTCTTCTGTCTCTAATTCAATTTTTGACTCTGTAGTTAAAATGGCAGTAAAACTTCGATTCCCGAAATCAATTATTTTTTCACCATGTATAGTAAAGCCAAGGTCCGGCACCAATTGATCTTCCAGCTCTTCCTCTGTTATACCACGTGTTTTCGCAGCAAGACTTAGCGCTTCTTTTGCTGCATTACGTACTTGCTTATGTTTATATTTAAATGCTATTGCATGAATAGACATAAGTGCAAGCTTAGATGAAGACAAACCTAAAGCACGAACGGCATCCGCTGCTATCTTTCCTCTCATTTGAAGCACCCATTCATCAATTTGCTTTATAAGTATGTCGACCATTTTGTCGTCACTATACATTCCGTATAGCGAAAGAATTCCACGTTTCTTCACATCTGCGTCTTGAGAAATCCATATTTGATATATTGTTTGCACATATTCTTTTAAGTCCTCTTCATTTAAAGCTCTACCAATTACTTCTGCTGTTTCTTTCTTCTCAATAACAGCATCTGAAATATACTGTTGTAAATAGGCTAACGGAATTGCAGCATCAGCAATTTCATCAGAGTCACGTAAACGGATTTGTGGCTCATCCCCAATCAATTGCAGAAGTGAATTTCTTGTTTGTTCAGTTAAAATACGTGCACATAGTTCTTCTATCTTTTCTTCCTCCGTTTGAAATAAAAACGAGAATTTTCCTGCGAAAGATTCATTTTTACTTTCTTGCAAAGCTTCCTGTACAAGTTTCGTATATTTTTCAAGCTTATACTCTATAAGTATTTTCATCACATTTTCACGAACAATTTTCTTTTTATTATGAAGTTCAACTGCTACATCTGCTGCAGCTTCTACATCTTTTGAAAGCAGTTTAACTACAGACTCACGCATTTTTTTAGATGAATCTCCTAAGCTTTTAATTAAAATTGGACGCATTTTAATCATGTTATCCTTTGCTAACTCTTCTAAAATATATGCTTTGGCCACAGCAAAATACTCATCAAATCGTTCAATGATGTACGCTTGTTCTTTTACAATTACACAAACAAGCGCTTCCTTCGCCTTATTTCGCTCTTCACTGTAGCATGCAGCTTCTTCAACTGCATAAGCGATAAGCTTTTCCTTACTTAATCCATACGAAAGCAGATCTTCTAATACTTGTTTCGGTTCTACTCCTCTCACAGAACATTCGTAAAGAAGTTCGTATAAATTAACACTATCTTCGTCTCCAAACTGTAGTGTAAGTACAGCTTCCCTCTTCGCTACATCATCTATATCCCAAAGAAGCGCAACCTCTAACACCGGCATACCCCAATACATACTTCTATATTTCGGATTTTTAAGTATTTGCTCCATATCCTCAAGTGACAATTTCCCTAGTAAATAATCACGATATGTATCCCGCACTGTAGACAATTTTATTTGCAAAGCAGCAACAAAAAATTCTTCTCGCATTTTCCCTATATTTAGCTCATATCCTTTTTCAGCTAACGTGCGTGCGATGATGAGATAATTCATTTTACTTACATATTGCAAAGTACGTTGAATAAATTCAGGATCTTCCTCCAACATAAAGCATAGCAATTCATATTCATACGTCTTACAAAAATCCTCACTATTTAAATCATGTTGCCTTAGACGATGCGCAAAAAATCTTTCCTTAGAAATCCAAAACTGTGTACAAAAACTTTGAATTTCTTCATATGTTTCTCTATTTACACTACCAGTTTTTTTGTAGTTTTGAGACTGACCGAGAGTGTGACACATATAACGTGTTGCATAGTTTATAAAACCCCAAACATTTTTCTTCGCCAATATTTCAATATATCGCCTCGCAACATTCGAATATTTATGAACACAAAATAATAGCCGCCAAATATGTTCCGGTAAATTCCCACCTATAAATACTTCACTATCATCTTTACCTTTTAAATACCGTTTAACTGCTTCAACCTTTTCCTCTTCCCCTAGCAGTTTCAATATAAATTCTGTATGTTCTTCTAACCTCTCATTCAATAAAGAACTATATGTACGAAACTTTTCATAATCTACATCAAACATTACAAGAAGTAATGTTACTTGCTGGTTAGTTGGTAAAGTATGTAATTGTCCCTCTATATAGTTCGGATTCTCTCTTGTTAACTCTCTAAGAAAAACATCTGCTTCATTCACATAACTTGAAATACTGGATAAATATTTACATGCGATTGCTACAAGTTTGTCCAAAGGAAGTGCACTTTTTTCTAAATAAATCTTCATTTTAGAAAAACTGACATGCGCAAAACGGACTACAAGAACATTTAATAATTGCTCCTCGAGTATATGGTAAAATAATCGAAAAAAATCCGGATTTTGTTTATGCACTTTCCTAAAATCGTTTATAAATCGCTCCGCAAAATCGCTTCTTTTTTGATCACGAATTGTCGTTAGTTGAATATCTTTTAAAATCTCTTCTTCTTTTGTCTGTAAATATCGTTGTGATAATTGTTTCTGTTCTTCTGTCATATTAATATATTGAAACAACTCAGATGTACTAGTAGTCAAACTTTGTACCCCCCGCATCTTTTTATCTATTATAAAAATACCCTTATTTAATGGTAGTATAGCATAAATCTCACAAAAACGAACATACATTCTATGTTAAGTTAATGTAAATTAAAATACACTACTCAAAATACATTTCCTTCTCTCTAAACTTCCCATTACGCACTTCTCCCCACTAAAATCCTTTAATTTTTCACTACACCAATTCCTCAAAATCCCCCTCACATAAGCTAACGTTTTCTTATTATTTTCAAACGCAATTTTAAGTACCTCTAACACTTTCTCTCCAGAAAGTCTTTGTATCCAATTCTTCAATTCCTTCACAATATATGGGGATAAACTACTAATATTTTGTTCATAAAACTTATAAACTTCACTATTTGGAACGTCCTTTTCTATAGTTTCCACCTCTATCTCTTCCTCTTCTTCTTTCTCTTCAATAACTACTTGTGAACTACTATTATCCTCTTCTTTTGGCATACCAAAATGCTGCAATAATAATGGAATCTTGTATTCTTCTTCAAGGCATTTACGTAAAAATATATGTATGAACTCATTACTTTTTATAGTCTTTAACTCACGTAATACGCACTTCTCCACATTCGTATTTGAAATAGGGTTATAGTGTAACCAATTTATTATGAATACCTCTTTCGTTTCCGTATCATATAAAATCTTTCCATACTCAACAAACCTGTTTAGCAACTTCTCAACAGTCTCCATACTATAACCTGTTTCAAGCTCTGCCACACGCTTCGGTAATATGTAAATACCACATTGCTTTGTTTTCGTACCAGTTAACAAATATATGTAAAAATAACGTTCCTCTGGCGTTAAATCTAATATGAATTCATCTTGCCAAAAGTTCACCTGCACATTACGGTATACCGCCATATGTTTCCCTCCACTCTTTGCTAGTAAATAGGAAAATTTTAATCCTTCATTATAAAGATAGGCATACGGGAATGGTTTTGGCATTCGAATTACAATTTTTTTACTACTACAACGCCGGTTTCATTTTTTCGCGCTTGTTTTGTTCTTGTTTTTGTTTTTGTTTTTTCTTAGTGATTTATTACTTGGTAGGGGCTTATAAGGGGCTTGGAAGGGCATTCTACATTACAATCTATGAAATACAATTTGTTCTTCCTACTAAATAGGAGCTATTCCAAATTATTATTTTGGATAGCTCCTTTCAAATTCTTCTTATTTTTTACTTCTACCAATGTCAGCTTCTACATACCATTTATTCTGCTATTTGCGGACAGTACAACTCTCATTTCAAAATTCGGTGAATAATAGTGATAGGTAAGGTTTTGACATCATCTCCACCTTTTCCCCCACTTCACACCGTACGTGAGACTTTCACCTCATACGGCGCTCCATCTAATTCAATTGACCAACTTTT
>NZ_JBPWAP010000053.1:0-35820 GCF_051776705.1 Bacillus cereus group sp. BceL291
TGAAACTGAAAAGTAATTATAGTATCCCGAACGGGATACACCAGCTACTTTACACAAATGACTGACCATATTCCTTAAGTTGTATTTCATGATGACAGAACGAATCAAGATGAATTTCTGACTAGATGGTAGTGTTATTTCCTTCTCATCCTCCCTTCCATAAGTTTGATTTTTTTTAGCAATTCGTTTTCCGCCTTTAGTAAGTTTCGTTCGGCTTCTAAACGGGCATACTTTTCTTCTAACGTAAGCTCTCTCTCAAGAGTTCTTCCAGCGTTTTCGATACGTGTATCCCTTAAACCCAATACACCATTTTTTCTATAAGCAGCACGCCATCTACTTCCCGATGACATAACTCGTTTCATTCCAATCATATCTATATCAAAACCACATTCTTCAAAAATATTTCGAGGTAGCTTTCCTTTTTCATTTTCCTCAATAAAAATATGCTTAAATTCCTCTGTATAAGTGATACCTTTCTGACTTACAGATTTTACGTATAGGTTATTTGATAGAATTTGAATTTCTCTTTCTGTAAATAGTTTTTTTGTCATTTTCAACATTCTTCGATCCCAATTTTCCTTTTATTATACAAGAAATACCCTATAGAATAGACTTTTTTCAAGTGTCTATTCTATAGGGTACATTTTATTTTGGATATATGCTTTTTTATATGTATTAAAGAAATATGGATATTTGCATTACTACTAGTTCAAATGTAAGTAAGGTTAGTAAGTAAAAATCATATTTATCTGATTTATAGGCGGATGTCTTTTTTAGACTGTTAATGGTGAAAAGAGCTAAAGTTAGGACGAGAAGGCCAAGAGTTATTTTGAAGATTATTAATGAAATAGCAACCATCCCCCTTTAAAGGTATATGTTTATAATAATATTTTAGTAAAAAATATCTAATCCGTTTTAGGAGTTTCCTTGTATGACAAGGAGGAATGTTATTGTCAATCTTTGTCGTTAAATCGATATCCTTTATTGAATCGTTGATATATTGCAAGTTGTGATAGATATATTCGAAAAATCGTTGATATATTGCAAGTTACGATAGATATATTCGAAAAATCGTTGATATATTGCAAGTTACGATAGATATATTCGAAAAATCGTTAATATAATTTCATTTACCGACATGTATATATATGATTTACCGAAAACAAACAAGGATGTCACTCAGTTAAAAAAGTGACATCCCTGTTTTTAATTCTCAGCAGAATAAATAATATCTAAATTCCCGTTTTGATCGGTTTTGAAAATCGGGGCAATTTGCTCTTCTTGCTCTTCGACTGAAACAAGTTTTCGAGCACGATCCATAATTCGAACAAGCATCGCGTAATCTTCTTCGATTGCTTGTTGTTTTTTTGTGAGTACCGCTAATTTCGTTTCAAGTTCATGATTCGTTTTTTGCAGAGAAGTGAGCTGAGCTTGTAATACATCATTTTCAGTTTGCAACTTTGCGAGTGAAGGGTTATTATGCTCCAAGTTTTGCAAAAATGAGATGACATTTTGCATCGTAAGTTCTTGTTTACTTGGCGTAATATCTTCAGAAAACTCAGCATCGATTACGAGTTGTTTCGTTTTCGTGAACTGATTTTTTTCTATTTTAGCTTCAGAGCGCTTTAATTCTTTACGTTGTTTCTTCGCAAGCTGCACAGCATCTTCGTAATTCGGTCTTACTTCAGCATTCCATCTAAAGCCGCAAGCTGCTGAAGTCCGGTTCAACGTATCGCCGACTTCATCAAATGCTTTTATTTGTGTACTTCCGCTGCGAATATGTCGTAAAACAGTTTCTGCTAAAAGGAGATCATCTTCTTTTGTCCATGCATCTTGACGTGTTTTCATAAGCGAAGCCTCCATAATGGTGACGTTTTCGTTTATGTTACCCTTTATTTTTCGTTTTATTCGAAGTTTGTAATCTTTCATAAACAGTAGAAAGTGCTTGCTCAAATTTTCC
This sequence comes from Bacillus cereus group sp. BceL291, assembly GCF_051776705.1. Taxonomy (NCBI): domain Bacteria; kingdom Bacillati; phylum Bacillota; class Bacilli; order Caryophanales; family Bacillaceae; genus Bacillus; species Bacillus cereus group sp. BceL291. Next base: position 1,961 of record NZ_JBPWAP010000053.1, read on the forward strand.
TGTCGTTTTCGGTTTATAATATTGCTTGTTTTTTATTTTATCAGGTAAGTATTGTTGCCTTACCCAGCCGTTTGGATGGTCGTGTGGATATAAATATCCAATGCCTCTTCCAAGTGATTCTGCGCCTTTGTAATGACTATCTTTTAAATGGCTTGGAATGTCACCTGTTTGACCGTTGCGTAAATCGTGTAATGCAGCATCAAGTGCTTTATAAGCTGAATTTGATTTTGGTGATAAGCATAGCTCGATAACGGCATTTGCAAGTGGGATGCGTGCTTCTGGGAATCCAACTCGTTCAGCTGATTCAATTGCAGCTAGTGTACGTGGTCCAGCTTGTGGGCTAGCAAGTCCAATATCTTCATAAGCCATAATAAGAAGGCGTCTGCCAATACTTTGTAAATCACCTGCTTCAATAAGGCGTGCTAAATAATGGAGCGCTGCATTTACATCACTTCCGCGCACTGATTTTTGAAATGCTGATAATACGTCATAATGAGCATCGCCGCCTTTGTCGTGAACGAAGCTCTTCTTTTGTAAGCATTCTTCTGCAATCTCGAGTGTGATTTCAGCCGCTTGATCGTCTGTAGTAAAGCTAGATAATACAGCAAGCTCAAGTGCGTTATAAGCGGAACGCATATCACCACCAGAGGCGTTTGCAAAGTGATGTAGTGCTTCATCTGTTACCGTTACAGCATATTCTCCAAGGCCTTTTTCTTTATCTTCTAAAGCTCTTTTTAACCCAATTAAAATATCATCTTCTGTTAGTGCGTGTAATTCGAAAATTTGACACCTGCTTCGAATAGCGGAGTTTATTGCATGGAATGGATTACTTGTCGTTGCACCAATTAAAGTAAGAAGTCCGCTTTCTAAGTGAGGTAATAGAAAGTCTTGCTTTGCTTTATCTAGACGGTGAACTTCATCTAAAATTAAAACGAGGTGTCGATGCATCTTCGCTTCTTGTACGACAACTTCCATATCTTTTTTATTGTGAGTAACAGCATTCAATAGACGAAACGGGGTACCGGTACTTCCAGCAATTGCACTGGCAATGGATGTTTTTCCTGTACCTGGAGGACCGTATAAAATCATAGATTGAAAATGATTGGCTTGGACCATTCGCCATAAAATCTTTCCTTCACCAACTAAATGTTGTTGCCCAATAATTTCTTGAATATTTGTAGGGCGCATTCGATGTGCGAGTGGTTGTTTCATTTGGACCGTCTCCCTTAATATATAATCTCGTTCTATCGTATCATTTTTTTCTACGAAATTTGAAATAGGATGCTGTTTTATGGGAAAAATAAATGATAATATTTTCATTTTTCTTTCAATTGTAATAATTCCCGAGTTTTTCAATGCGATTTTATGTTATCATTTTGATACACAAGTTGAAATTTCTTATAATACTATATTATGCTATAATTTCATAGGATTTTAAATTGTGTTCTTTTTATAAATAAGATATAACCAATAGAAGTGAAAATTTGAAAAGAGGTGCAAAATAGATGAAAATTTCAACGAAAGGCCGCTATGGCTTAACAATTATGATTGATCTTGCAAAAAAGTTTGGTGAAGGTCCGATTTCATTAAAATCAATTGCGCAGGCACATGACTTATCGGAACATTACTTAGAGCAATTAATTTCACCACTTCGTAACGCGCGTCTAGTAAAGAGTACGCGGGGAGCATATGGGGGATATGTACTATCAGATCAGCCGGCTAACATTACAGCTGGAGATGTAATCCGTGTATTAGAGGGTCCGATTAGTGTTGTAGAAATGATAGAAGAAGAAGAACCAGCACAACGCCAATTATGGATGCGTGTTCGTGATGCGGTGCAAGAAGTGTTAGATAGTACAACGTTAGAAGATTTAGTACGTTATGAGGAAGAAAATCACGGGGGCTATATGTTTTACATTTAATTCCTTGTGAAACGATTTGGAAAGAAGGAGATTTAATGGAACGCATTTACTTAGATCATGCTGCGACATCTCCGACTCACCCAGAAGTGGTCGAAAAGATGATTCCATATATGACAGAAATATTCGGGAACCCGTCTAGTATTCACTTTTATGGACGTCAAACTCGTCACACAGTAGATGAGGCGAGAAGAGTGTGTGCACGCAGCATTCATGCGAATCCGAATGAAATTATATTTACGAGCGGTGGTACAGAAGCTGATAATTTAGCGCTTATCGGTGTAGCACGTGCGAACCGTCATAAAGGTAACCACATTATAACGACGCAAATTGAACATCATGCGATTTTGCATACGTGCGAATTGTTAGAGCGTGAAGGGTTTGAAGTGACATATTTACCTGTCGATGAAACAGGGCGCATTCAAGTTTCTGACATACAAAAGGCATTAACAGAAGAGACGATTCTTGTATCTGTTATGTTTGGGAATAATGAAGTAGGGACGATGCAACCGATTGTGGAAATAGGAAAGCTGTTAAAAGAGCATCAAGCGTATTTCCATACAGATGCGGTACAAGCTTACGGTTTAGTAGAAATTAATGTGAAAGAGTTTGGTATTGATTTATTATCAATTTCAGCTCATAAAATTAACGGGCCAAAAGGTGTAGGTTTCTTATACGCTGGTACAAATGTGAAATTTGAACCGTTATTAATAGGCGGAGAGCAAGAAAGAAAACGCCGTGCTGGTACGGAAAATGTGCCTAGTATTGCTGGGCTTCAGCATGCAATTCTTATAGCTGAAAAAACTCGTGAGCAAAAAAATGCCCAATATGAAGAGTTTAAAGATATAATGGTATCTGTCTTCAAAAATGAAGGCATTACTTTCGAGGTAAACGGAAACTTAGAACATCGCTTACCGCATGTACTTAATGTAAGTTTTACAGGAATGAACATTGAACCGTTTCTTGTGAACTTAGACTTAGCTGGTATTGCAGTATCAAGTGGTTCTGCTTGTACAGCTGGTTCGATTGATCCATCACATGTATTAGTAGCGATGTTTGGAAAAGACTCCGATCAAATACGTTCATCCGTACGCTTTAGTTTTGGACTTGGAAATACGAAAGAGCAAATTGAAAAAGCGGCGTACGAAACAGTGAAAATCGTGAAGCGATTAACACAAAATTAGTATGGGAGGTGACATGATGAACAAACTACCTCACGAAACACGCGTTGTCATCGGAATGTCCGGTGGCGTCGATTCATCTGTAGCAGCACTTTTATTAAAAGAGCAAGGTTATGATGTAATCGGAATTTTTATGAAAAACTGGGATGATACAGATGAGAATGGTGTCTGCACAGCAACAGAAGATTACAATGATGTAATTGAAGTGTGTAACCAAATTGGTATTCCGTATTATGCAGTAAACTTTGAAAAACAATACTGGGATAAAGTATTTACGTACTTCTTAGATGAGTACCGAGCTGGTCGCACACCAAACCCAGATGTAATGTGTAATAAAGAAATTAAATTTAAAGCATTTTTAGAGCATGCAATTGCGCTTGGTGCGGATTATGTGGCAACAGGCCATTATGCACGCGTTGCTTATATGGACGGCGAATATAAAATGCTTCGCGGTGTTGATGACAATAAAGATCAAACATATTTCTTAAATCAATTAAGCCAAGAGCAATTATCAAAAACAATGTTCCCGTTAGGTGAATTAAAGAAACCGCAAATTCGTGAAATGGCGAAAGAAGCTGGCTTAGCGACAGCGGCGAAAAAAGATAGTACAGGTATTTGCTTCATTGGTGAGCGTAACTTTAAAGATTTCTTAAGTAACTACTTACCGGCACAACCAGGTGTAATGCAAACATTATCTGGTGAAGTGAAAGGGAAGCATGACGGTTTAATGTATTATACAATTGGACAACGTCATGGCCTTGGAATTGGTGGTAATGGTGACCCATGGTTTGCTGTTGGGAAAAATCTAAAAGAAAACATTTTATATGTTGATCAAGGATTCCATAACGAACTTCTATATGGTGATGAAGTTATTGCTACGAATGTAGGATGGGTAAGTAACAAAGAAAAAGAAACAGAATTTAAGTGCACGGCGAAATTCCGTTATCGTCAAGAAGACAATAAAGTAACGGTTCAAATCGTTGATGAAAATACAGTTCGTATTCTTTGTGATGAGCCAATTCGTGCAATTACACCAGGACAAGCAGTCGTTTTCTATGATGGAGATGAGTGCTTAGGCGGTGCTACAATTGATGAAGTATACCGTAGTGGTAAGAAATTGGATTATTTAGGATAAATGAGAAGCCTCTGCCGATTAGCGGTTAGAGGTTTCTTTTACATAAAGCGAATTTTCGTTCGCTTGGAAAATACATTCTTTGTTATAATTTGTTGTAGAGGTGAAGGACATGTCAAACAAACTTGAAACAGGTATTCAATATATGCAAGAAGGAAACTGGGAAGAAGCAGCTAAAAATTTTACAGAAGCAATCGAAGAAAATCCGAAAGATGCGCTTGGGTACATTAATTTTGCAAATTTATTAGACGTATTAGGTGATAGCGAGCGAGCGATTTTATTTTATAAACGTGCACTAGAGTTAGATGATAAATCTGCAGCAGCCTATTATGGTTTAGGAAATGTATATTATGGCCAAGAGCAATTTACTGAAGCGAAAGCTGTATTTGAACAAGCAATGCAAGCTGGATTACAATCAGCTGATGTAACATTTATGTTAGGTATCACACATGTACAGCTTGGAAATGATCGTCTTGCACTACCATTCTTACAAAGAGCAACAGAATTAGATGAAAACGATGTAGAAGCTGTATTCCAGTGCGGACTTTGCTTCGCGCGATTAGAACACGTTCAAGAGGCGAAACCTTATTTTGAAAAGGTATTAGAAATGGATGAGGAGCATGCAGATGCGTATTACAATTTAGGTGTTGCGTACGTATTTGAGGAAAATAATGAGAAGGCTCTCGCTTTATTTAAGAAAGCAACTGAAATTCAGCCAGATCACTTTTTAGCGGGTAATGGCGTTCGTTTATTAGAGCAAGAAGCTGAATAAGATAAAAATATAGTTTAATGGGTAGTTATCCCTCATCTAAAAAGGTGGGGGATGTACTGCTCATTAAAGTGAAAATACCGGAAAGGAGAGGAAAAATGGGAAATCAACATGCAATGGATTTGTTTGAGGAAGAGAAAAAGTTTATAAAAGCGCAAGTTCTTCATACCATTTTCCACAACGAAGAAAACCTCTATTCCGTTGTCAGTATGAAAGTCATTGAAACGAATGAAACGTATGACGAAAAGAAAGTAATGATAAACGGTCATTTTCCCCGCATGCATGAAGATGAAGTGTTTACATTGACAGGTCATTTTAAGGACCATCCAAAGTATGGAAAACAATATATGGTTGAAACATTTAAAAAAGAATTGCCGCAAACAAAAGCAGGTATGGTGCAATATTTAGCGAGTGATTTATTTAAAGGGATAGGAAAGCGTACAGCTGAAAAAATTGTGGACCATCTCGGAGAACATGCTATTTCTAAAATTATGGATGACCCTGAGGCATTAAATGGTGTTGTTAATAAACAAAAGGCTCAGGAAATATATGAGACAATTGTTGAACATCAAGGGCTAGAGAAAGTAATGAGCTTTTTAAATGGCTACGGTTTTGGAACGAAACTTTCTATTAAGATTTACCAGCAATATAAAGAGATGACATTAGAAGTGATTCGTAATAATCCGTATCAACTTATCGAAGAAGTGGACGGGATTGGTTTTGGAAGAGCGGATGATATAGGGCGTGCGTTAGGGATATCGGGTAATCATGACGACCGTGTACGCGCAGGATGTTTTTACACATTAGAGAATGTCTCATTACAACTTGGTCACGTTTATATGAGGAAAGATCAACTTGTAAGAGAAACGATGTCACTTTTAAACAATCAAGAAGGAAGAGTGACTGAGGAAGATATTATAGGTTGTATTGAAACGATGCAAAGTGAAGGGAAAGTCATCATAGAAGAAGAACGAGTGTATTTAGCAACGTTATTCTACTCTGAGAAAGGTGTTGTAAAGTCTATTCGCAGGCTTATGAATCAAGAAGAAACACCTTCATTTCCAGAAGCAGAAGTGTTAAAAACGTTAGGTGAAATTGAAGAACAACTGAACGTACAATATGCACCGTTTCAGCAAGAAGCAATTCAAACGGCACTTCATAAACCGATGATGTTATTGACAGGTGGACCAGGAACAGGGAAAACAACAGTTATTAAAGGGATTGTTGAAATGTATGCATCACTACACGGGTTATCGTTAAATCCGAATGAATACAGTGATGATAATCCATTTCCAATACTATTAACAGCTCCAACAGGAAGAGCAGCGAAGCGGATGAGTGAATCGACAGGACTTCCAGCTTGCACAATTCACCGTTTACTTGGTTGGACGCCAGAAGGATCTTTCCAGCGTAATGAAACGGATCCTGTCCAAGGTAAGCTCCTTATTATCGATGAATTTTCAATGGTTGATATTTGGCTTGCAAATCAGCTATTTAAGTCGTTGCCGACGAACATTCAAGTTATCGTTGTAGGTGACGAAGATCAGTTGCCATCTGTAGGACCTGGACAAGTATTAAAAGATTTATTAAATGCAGGCGCAGTTCCGACAGTGAAGCTTACTGAAATTTATCGTCAAGCGGAAGGCTCATCAGTGATTCAACTTGCCCATGCGATAAAAAATGGAACTCTACCACCAGATTTAGCACAAAATCAAAAAGATCGTTCATTTATCGGCTGTACAGGAGCTCAAATTGTTGAGGTTGTGAAAAAAGTTTGTGAAAATGCTAAAACAAAAGGCTTTAGCGCAAGAGATGTACAAGTATTAGCACCGATGTACCGCGGGCCTGCTGGTATTAATGTATTAAACGAAGCGCTGCAACAAGTATTTAATCCGAAGAGGGAAAAGAGTAAAGAAATTGCTTACGGTGATGTTGTGTACCGAAGAGGCGATAAAGTACTGCAACTCGTGAATCAGCCGGAGAGCCAAGTGTTTAATGGTGATATTGGAGAAATTGTTTCGGTGTTTTATGCGAAAGAAAACGTTGAGCAACAAGATATGATTATCGTTTCATTTGACGGAATTGAGGTAACGTATACGAAGCCCGATTTAAATCAAATTACGCATGCATATTGTTGTTCCATTCATAAATCACAAGGTAGTGAATTTCCGATTGTTATTATGCCAATCGTGAAAAGTTACAACCGTATGTTACGTCGTAATTTAATTTACACGGGCATTACAAGAAGTAAGAAGTTCCTTATTATTTGCGGAGAGGAAGCAGCTTTCCAATCTGGTGTAAATCGCCTTGATGATGCAATGCGTCAAACAACCTTAGCTAGTCGCTTGCAAGAAGCACAAGGAGAAGTACAGATGGTCACAGTTAATGGCGAGGAAATGGACGTGGAAAACATTTCACCGTATGATTTCATGTAACAAGGTGAAATTATATAGTGAAACTTTCAAACGCATAGCGTTGAAAGGCTCCAGTAAAATGTATAAATGAATGCAGTTTGGACATAATGGCGAATAGAATCTGGGAGACTGTAAGGAGATGAAAGCCATATGTTTATTTGTCCAAATTGCAAAGGGAAAGACATTGGAAAAATAGGTGTCAACCAATTTTATTGCTGGAATTGTTATATCGAATTATCGGTTTCAAAGGGGAAAATCCATACGCATCAAGTTGAGGAAGATGGTTCACTAAGCTCTCTTGATGATTTATTTGATGAGAATGAAAGAACGATCGGATAACGAAAAGGGGGATTTACTTTGAATCTACGCAATTCATTAATCGCATTAGGTGTTGGAGCTGCAGCATATCAATATGCTCGTAAGCAAGATGTATTTTCAAAACGCAATATGAAAAAAGCACGTAAGATGATTAAGTCTTACTTATAATCATTTCGATAAAGTGAAAAACTCCCTTGTAGACAAGGGAGTTTTTTTATGCACCCATATGTAAATAAAAAAGTCCGATCTCTGAGAAAAGATAAGATAGACCGTAGCAGCCAACGCCAAGTATTCCATACTGCCATAATTGCTTCGCTTTTTCTTTACGTGAGGAATGAATAAAGAACCCCTTCCAAATACCGAACCCGATACAAATCCATTCAAGAATCATAAAAAGTGCTGATAATCCAAGCATAAACAAAACCATAATTAGCCCTCCTGATTATATTAATTCATGCTGTATTCTCAGGGGTGGTTGTCCTTGTTATGTTATTTATATGTACGTCTTTAAAAAACAGTATGGTCCGTATGAAAAGATTTTAAAAGTTTCGCACATAACCTACCCCATTTATTTTCAAAATAAAGGTGGAGGAGGTTTTTCATGTGAAGAATCTTAAAATCATTTGGATATATCGTTTAGGATTATTGTTACTTGTTTTTCTTTGTCTGCTCGTCTTTTTAAAAATTAAGCCGCTATGGGCACCGATTATTTTTGTATTTAAAGTAGCAATCACGCCGTTTCTTATCGCGTGTTTTATTGCGTATTTATTGCACCCTTTAATTGAAAAAATTCATAAGGAAGGGATGCCCCGTACACTTGCCATTTTGCTCATTTATATCCTTTTCTTTGGCGGAATTGGTTATGGGATTTATAAAGGAACACCAGTCGTTATTAAACAGTTACAAGAGATTAATGAACAATTTCCGCAGTTTACAAAAATGTACGATTCGTGGATGGATGGCGTTACAGAACAAACGGCGAATTTCCCTTCGTTCATTCATGAAAAGGTGAAACAACTTTTTGTGGGTGTGGAAACGAAGATTCAAGCGCTTTTAAATAAAGTGATGAGTACAGCTCGTGGTGTACTCGATTCATTGCTCATTATTTTCTTAATACCGTTCATTGTATTTTACATATTAAAAGATTATGGTGAGTTTTATCATATCTTTTGGAAACTAGTCCCAAGTAAATGGCGAGGTACGGGGCAAATGCTTGCGAAAGAAATTGATAAATCACTTGGAAGTTATATTCGAGGACAGTTATTTGTTTGTTTAGTATTAGGGGGAGTATCAGCTCTTTCTTTTTGGTTTATTGGTATGAAATATCCATTATTGCTTGGCATTATTATTGGGGTAACGGATATAATCCCGTACTTCGGTCCTATTTTAGGAGCAATCCCGACGTTAATGATTGCAGCAACAGTATCAACGAGTTTACTTATTAAGGCGGGGATCACAATTGCGATTTTGCAATTTGTGGAGAGTAACATTTTATCGCCTTACATCGTTGGTAAGTCACTTCGTATGCATCCCGTTATTATTATGCTTGCCTTACTAGTTGGGGGAGAGGTAGCTGGGATTGTAGGGTTGCTAATATCGGTTCCGATTTTAGCAGTTATTCGCACTGTCATTGTTCATGTGAGACCGCTCTTGAAAAAAGAAGATGTGTAAGTATAGAAGCCCTCTATGTAAGAAATAGAGGGCTAATCATATATTTATTTAGAAAGCTGCTCGTGTATCTTTTGAACGAGGGAGCTCACATCATTTGTTTGAATATGTTTTATTTTTTTTCATTCGTTATCATACATAAATACAATTTGATTGTTGAAAAGACGCTTTTGTTCTTTTAGATTAGAAATTTTTGCGAAAGAGTACTCTTCAAATATTGGATTCTTACTTACATCTGGCCCATAAAAGAATAGCCTTTTGTTCGTTAAAATTAGCAATCCTGGCCTTGCGACGGAACGATAAATAAATATGTCTAATGAACATGCTGCGTAAAATAATATCGTTTCGTCAGTCGCTAATATGTTTTTAGCTTTGCTAAGTAAGGTTGTCATTGTGATCGCTCCTTTATTTTATTAACAATAATTTAATTATAACAAAAAAAGTAATATTTAGAAATTTTTATAAATTATTCTTATAAGGAGATTCCGATTTATTAATAAATGCATACTATATGAAAAGGCTGTTAAGAATGAATAGTAGAATACTTATGATTAATAAGTAATTAATCCAATATAAATGATTATCTGCATTGACAAACTTAAGAGAATTCTATTATATTTAGTCATATAATACATTAAATCAATGACGGAACAAGTACGTTACAGTCCATTTATAGAGAGAAGCTTCCATATGGCTGAAAGAAGCTTTAAATGAAGGGTAACAGAAAGCTAATCCTGAGAGCAGCTAATCACTGCCGTCTTGCCACGTTACGGCACCATGAGGTGATGAATTGATTGTTATTGTAATCAATTCATAATTAGGGTGGTATCGCGAGTTAACTCTCGTCCCTTTTATAGGGACGGGAGTTTTTTATATTTAAGGAGGAAAATACAATGAAACAACTAACAGGCGCACAAATTCGTCAAATGTTTTTAGACTTTTTCCAAGAAAAAGGACATGCAGTAGAACCTAGTGCATCACTAGTTCCGCATGAAGATCCATCTCTTCTATGGATTAATAGTGGTGTAGCTACATTAAAAAAATATTTTGATGGACGTGTAATCCCACAAAATCCACGTATTACAAATGCTCAAAAATCAATTCGTACAAACGATATTGAAAACGTAGGGAAAACAGCTCGTCACCATACATTCTTTGAAATGTTAGGAAATTTCTCAATTGGTGATTACTTCAAAGAAGAAGCAATTACATGGGCTTGGGAATTCTTAACGAGCGACAAATGGATCGGATTCGATAAAGAATTACTATCAGTTACAATCCATCCAGAAGATGAAGAAGCATTCACAATTTGGAATGAGAAAATGGGCGTTCCAAAAGAGCGTATTATTCGCTTAGAAGAAAACTTCTGGGATATCGGTGAAGGACCAAGTGGACCGAATACAGAGATTTTCTATGACCGCGGAGAAGCTTACGGGAATGACTTTAGTGACCCAGAATTATATCCAGGCGGAGAAAACGAGCGTTACTTAGAAGTATGGAACCTTGTATTCTCTCAATTTAACCATAATCCAGACGGTTCATATACACCACTTCCTAAGAAAAACATTGATACAGGGATGGGTCTAGAGCGTATGACATCTATCGTTCAAGATGTGCCTACAAACTTCGATACAGACCTATTCATGCCGATGATTGATGCAACAGAAACAATTTCTGGTGAAAAATATCGTAATGGCGATTTAGAAAAAGATATGGCATTCAAAGTAATTGCTGACCATATCCGTACAGTAACATTCGCTGTTGGTGACGGTGCTCTTCCATCTAACGAAGGCCGTGGTTATGTATTACGTCGTTTATTACGCCGCGCTGTTCGTTATTCGAAGAAATTAAACATCAATCGTCCATTTATGTTTGAATTAGTACCGGTTGTTGGAGAAGTAATGAAAGACTTCTATCCAGAAGTACTTGAAAAGAAAGATTTCATTGCGAAAGTTGTGAAGAACGAAGAAGAGCGTTTCCATGAAACACTTCATGATGGTGAAGCGATTTTAGCTGAAGTAATTGCAAAAGCAAAAGAAGAAAAAACAACTGTTATTTCTGGAGTAGATGCGTTCCGTCTATATGACACATACGGTTTCCCAATTGAATTAACAGAAGAATATGCAGAAGAAGCTGGCATGACAGTTGATCATGAAGGCTTTGAAAATGAAATGGAAAAACAACGTGAGCGTGCACGTGCTGCTCGTCAAGACGTTGATTCTATGCAAGTTCAAGGTGGTGTCCTTGGAGAAATTAAAGTAGCGAGCGAATTCGTTGGTTACGGTACAGTTGCAACAGAAAGTAACGTTGTTGCACTTGTGAAAAATGGCGAATACACAGACAGCTTACAAGCTGGTGAAGAAGGACAGTTAATTCTTGATGTAACACCATTCTATGCTGAGAGCGGTGGACAAATTGCAGACCGTGGTTACCTTCTTGCTGATGGCGTGAAAGTTCTTGTAAAAGACGTACAAAAAGCACCAAACGGCCAAAACTTGCATAAAGTTGTTGTTGAAGAAGGAACATTAACGAAAGATGCGGCTGTAAAAGCTATTATCGATACGAAAAATCGTAGTAGCGTTGTAAAAAATCATACAGCAACTCATTTACTACACCAAGCATTAAAAGACGTACTTGGAACACACGTTAACCAAGCAGGTTCTCTTGTAACTTCTGAACGTCTACGCTTTGACTTCTCTCACTTCGGTCAAGTACAAGCTGACGAATTAGAAAAAATTGAGCGTATGGTAAACGAGAAAATTTGGGAAAGTATTGATGTTGAGATTTCTCAAAAAGCAATCGAAGAAGCGAAAGAAATGGGGGCAATGGCATTATTCGGTGAAAAATACGGTGATGTTGTACGCGTTGTACAAGTTGGCGATTACAGCTTAGAGCTTTGCGGCGGTTGTCACGTTGATAACACAGCTTCTATCGGTATTTTCAAAATCGTTGCTGAGTCTGGTATCGGTGCAGGAACTCGTCGTATTGAAGCAGTAACTGGTAAGTCTGCATACGAATTAATGAATGATCAAGTAGGTTTATTAAAAGAAGCAGCAGGAAAAATGAAAACAAATCCGAAAGATATTTTAACAAGAGTTGATGGTCTATTTGCTGAAGTGAAACAACTGCAAAAAGAAAATGAATCTCTTGCTGCGAAATTAAGCAATATCGAAGCTGGAAACTTAACTGATTCTGTAATGACAGTTGATGGTGTGAATGTATTAGCAGCGAAAGTAAATGTTGCAGATATGAATAACTTACGTACGATGATGGATGATCTGAAAAATAAATTAGAGTCAGCAGTTGTTGTATTAGCGTCTGTTAATGACGATAAAGTAAACATCCTAGCAGGTGTAACGAAAGACTTAATTAGCCAAGGTTACCATGCTGGTAAACTTGTGAAAGAAGTAGCTTCTCGTTGCGGCGGTGGCGGTGGCGGCCGTCCTGATATGGCACAAGCAGGCGGTAAAAACCCAGCTCAAGTCGAAGAAGCTTTAGCATTTGTACAAGAGTACGTTAAATCTGTTTCAAAATAAAGAGATAGTAGTGTACAATGGTAGGGAGAGGAGAAGTTCTTCTCCCTATACTTACTATATAAGTGAGGTGCTTGAAATGGACGGTTTTGATAAAACAATGAAGTTTAGCATTCAAGATGAAAAACAGAGTGTCCATGTAAATGATGTACTTTTAACTGTGTATGATGCACTTCAAGAAAAAGGCTATAATCCGATTAACCAAATCGTCGGTTATTTATTAAGTGGAGACCCAGCATACATACCTCGCCATAAAGATGCACGTAGCATCATTCGCAAGCTTGAACGTGATGAGTTAATTGAAGAGCTTGTGAAGTCTTACTTGAAACATCATCGTGAGGAGTAGTTTATGCGGATATTAGGTTTAGATGTAGGTACAAAAACAGTCGGAGTTGCAATTAGCGACGAAATGGGCTGGACAGCACAAGGATTAGAAACAATTAAGATTAACGAAGAACGAGGTCACTTTGGTTTTGATCGTATTTCTGAGTTAGTAAAGCAGTACAATGTGGACAAGATAGTAGTAGGTTTACCTAAAAATATGAATGGTACAATTGGCCCGCGTGGTGAAGCGTGCCAACAATTTGCAGAAAACCTACGAGAGCTGTTACAATTAGACGTTGTAATGTGGGACGAGCGTTTGTCAACAATGGCAGCGGAACGTCTGCTCATTTCAGCCGATGTAAGCCGTAAGAAGCGAAAGCAAGTAATTGATAAGATGGCTGCAGTCGTAATCTTACAAGGATTTTTAGATAGTAAATAAGAGGTGACCAAAATGGAAGAAAATCAAATTACAATTGTAGACGAAAAAGGTAACGAACATTTATGTGAAATTATTTTCACTTTTGACGCTGAAAAATTTGGAAAAAAATCATACGTAGTCTTCTCTCCAATCGGTGAAGTAGACGAAGATGGAGACCAAATTTATGATGCAATGGCTTATGAGCAAAATGAAGAAGAGGGCGGAACTTTACTTCCAATCGAATCTGAAGAAGAGTGGGAAATGGTACAAGAAATGTTCAACACTCTAGCTGATGAGCAAGAAGCTGAATAATAAGTACTGAAAAGATGGACGACATACAGTCCATCTTTTTTTGTATTTATATGTAAAATGAAAGATTTTTTGTCGAAACTGTGTAAGTCTTTGTAGTATAATGAGACGGATTGTAGAAAAATAAAGTGTCAATTAAAAAAGATAAGTGAATTTTTTGCGTTTTTACATCGTGCTGTATAGAAAGGTGTACATACAGTCTACAATTAAGTAAGGAGGAAATGTTTTGATAGAGAATCAAGTGAAAAAGAAGCGTAGACGTATCTTTTTATTTTCGATTATTGCACTGCTTTTAGTTTGTGGTTCAGTCTATGCGTATATTTCATCCGCATTAGGACCAGTTGATAGCGGGAATAAAAAAGAGATTGAAGTAGAAATTCCGAAAGGATCATCTACAAGTAAAATTGGAGAAATTTTAGAAGAAAAAGGCGCTGTAAAAAACGGTACAGTTTTTAGTTTTTATACAAAGGCTAAATCGAAAAGTTTACAAGCAGGTACATATTTATTAAATCCTTCAATGAATGCTGAAGATGTGATTGAACAAATGTCATCTGGCAACGTGCATCGTCCAGCTCTTTATAAAGTGACGATTAAAGAAGGGGCGCAAGTAACTGAAATTGCAGAAACGATTGCGACAGAACTAAAGTGGAATAAAGATGATGTTACGCGTCAATTAAACGATAAAGCATTTATTCAAAAAATGCAGCAAAAGTATCCGAAGTTATTAACGGATAAAATCTTTGATAGCAATATTAAATACCCATTAGAAGGTTATTTATATCCTGCAACGTATTCGTTTTATAAGAAAGATACGACGTTAGAAGAAATTGTAATTCCAATGCTTGAGAAAACAAATGCAATCATTGTTCAAAATGAGGCGAAAATGAAAGCGAAGAATTGGGATGTTCATCAGCTTTTAACATTATCTTCACTTATTGAAGAAGAGGCAACTGGTTTTACAGATCGTCAAAAGATCTCTAGTGTCTTTTATAATCGTTTAGCAAAAGGTATGCCGCTTCAAACGGATCCAACGGTATTATATGCACTTGGAAAGCATAAACAACGTGTATTATACGAAGATTTAAAGGTCAACTCACCGTACAATACGTATGTTGTAAAAGGATTACCGGTAGGGCCGATCGCAAACTCTGGTAAACATTCAGTAGAAGCTGCGTTAGAACCTGCGCAAACAGATTATTATTATTTCTTAGCTGCACCAAGTGGTGAAGTGTACTATGCGAAAACATTAGAAGAGCATAATGCATTAAAGCAAAAATACATTACGAAAAAATAGTGAAATGGGGAGGGATAGCGAAAAAAGTCGCACATCCCTCTTTTTTGTGGTAAAATATATCGGGTTAAAAACTGGCAGAAGAATCGTTTTTAATATCAAAACGGGACGTACAAGCTAAGGATAAAGCTGGCTTGTATTTTTATTGCATTCTATGTGTGAAAAGACGTCATAGAGGCACTTCTCCATGTAAATAAGGAGGACCATTTATGGAGGATGCAGTTAACGAGTACCTATTATCATTTATTGATCCGAAAGATAAATTAATTCTTGAAATGGAAGAATATGCAACAGAAAATCATGTGCCGATTATGGATCGACTTGGAATGGAATTTATGCTGCAATTTTTACGTTTAATTGGACCGAAAAGCATTTTAGAACTTGGAACAGCAATCGGTTATTCTAGTATTCGTATGATGCAAGCTATTCCAAATTCACGTATTGTGACAGTTGAGCGCAATCGTGAGCGATATGAAAAAGCACTTGAATATATAGAACGTTCCCCAGTAACAGATCGTATTTCAGTTATTTACGGTGATGCGTTAGAGACAGGTGAACAAGTAAAAGAACACGGGACATTTGACGTTATTTTTATTGATGCAGCAAAAGGACAGTATCGTCGCTTTTTTGACTTATATGAACCGTTATTAAATCCTGGTGGCGTAATTATTTCAGATAATGTTATGTACCACGGTCTTGTAACGACAAAAGAGAAAATTGAAAACAGACGTACACGTGGTTTAATCCGTCGTATTAAGACGTACAATGAGTGGCTTATGAACCATGAAGGATATGATACAACGATTTTCCCAATTGGTGATGGAGTAGCTGTTAGTAAAAAGAGAGGGTGACCAAGGTATGAAGAAACCTGAATTGTTAGTAACGCCAAGAGCGGTGGCGGATATCGAACAACTTGCGAAAGCAGGAGCAGATGCGGTAATGATCGGTGAGCAAAAGTTTGGTTTACGTTTAGCAGGGGAGTTTTCACGTGAAGATGTAAAACAAACTGTGAAGATTGCACATGAAAATGGTGTGAAAGTATACGTAGCCATGAACGCTATGTTCCACAACGATAAAGTAGAAGAATTAACAGATTACGTTTCATTTTTAAACGAAGTAAATGTAGATGCAATTGTTTTCGGAGATCCAGCGGTATTAATGGCTGTTCGTGAAGTAGCACCAAATATGCAGTTGCACTGGAATACAGAAACGACAGCAACAAACTGGTTCACTTGTAATTACTGGGGACAAAGAGGATCAAAGCGTGCTGTATTAGCTCGTGAGCTTAGCTTAGATGAAATTGTTGATTTAAAAGAAAATGCTGAAGTGGAACTGGAAGTACAAATTCACGGTATGACTTGTATGTTCCAATCGAAGCGTTCATTAGTAGGAAACTACTTTGAGTATCAAGGACGTAATCTTGACATTGAAAAGAAAAAATATGAAGAGAATATGTTCTTATATGACCCAGAGCGTAACAATAAATATCCAATTTATGAAGATGAAAATGGTACTCACATTATGAGTCCGAACGACATTTGTTTCATCGATGAATTAGAGGAACTAATCGATGCTGAAGTTGATAGCTTAAAAATCGACGGTGTACTAAAAAGCTCTGAATACATTATTGAAGTAACGAAGAAATATCGTCAAGCGATTGATTTATGCGTAGAAGATCGTGATGCATATTATGACGTGAAAGATGATCTATATAAAGAAATAGAAGAAATGCAACCAGTAAATCGTCCGTTAGATACAGGATTCTTCTTTAAAGAAACGGTTTACTAAACGAGGAGGGTGTAGGAAATGACTGTACAAGAAATTTCACGAGTGATCGATGGCAAACGTGTTATTGTGAAGAAACCTGAACTGTTAATCCCTGCGGGTAACTTAGAAAAATTAAAAGTAGCTATCCATTACGGGGCAGATGCTGTATATTTAGGTGGACAAGAATTTGGTCTTCGTTCGAATGCAGGTAACTTTACGCTAGAAGAAATGGCAGAAGGCGTTGAGTTTGCAAAGAAGTATGGAGCAAAAATATACGTAACAACAAATATCTTTGCACATAATGAAAATATGGACGGGCTAGAGGAATATTTAAAAGGGATTGAAAAAGCTGGCGTAACGGGAATTATCGTTGCTGATCCGCTTATCATTGAGACTTGTAAACGCGTAGCGCCTTCTGTTGAGGTGCATTTAAGCACACAGCAATCACTATCCAACTGGAAAGCAGCACAGTATTGGAAAGAAGAAGGTTTACATCGTCTTGTATTAGCTCGTGAAGCAAGCTATGAAGAAATGAAAGAAATTAAAGAAAAAGTGGATATTGAAATTGAAGCGTTCGTCCATGGTGCAATGTGTATCGCATATTCAGGAAGATGTACATTAAGTAACCATATGACAGCGCGTGATTCTAATCGTGGTGGTTGTTGCCAATCTTGCCGCTGGGATTATGATTTAGTTCAAACAGTATCACAACATAAAGATGCAAAAGAGCTTCCTCTATTCCAAGAAGGAGATGCTCACTTTGCGATGAGTCCAAAAGATTTAAATTTAATTTTATCAATTCCAAAAATGATTGAAATCGGAATCGATAGCTTAAAGGTAGAAGGACGTATGAAATCAATCCATTACGTAGCGACTGTAGCAACTGTATATCGTAAAGTAATTGATGCGTATTGTGCGGATCCAGATAACTTTGAGTTTAAACAAGAATGGTTAGATGAGCTTGATAAATGTGCAAATCGTGATACAGCTCCTGCCTTCTTTGAAGGGGTTCCAGGACATCAAGAGCAAATGTTTGGAAATCATAGTAAGAAAACAACGTATGATTTTGCTGGTTTAGTGTTAGATTATAATGAAGAAACGGGCATCGTAACGATTGAGCAACGTAATCATTTCAAACCAGGACATGAAGTGGAGTTCTTTGGACCAGAAATAGAAAACTTTACGCAAACGGTGGAGAAAATTTGGGATGAGGATGGAAACGAATTAGATGCAGCGAGACATCCGTTGCAAATCGTGAAATTCAAAGTGGATCAACGAGTGTATGTGAATAATATGATGCGCAAAAGCATACTTCAATAAGAAAGAGTGATAGTCGAATGGGGACGAATAAGCCTGTTGTAATTGGAATTGCTGGTGGTTCGGGATCAGGTAAAACGAGTGTAACGAAAGCGATTTTTGACCATTTTAAAGGTCATTCTATTTTAATCTTAGAGCAAGATTATTATTACAAAGATCAAAGCCATTTACCAATGGAAGAGCGTTTAAAAACAAATTATGATCATCCGCTTGCGTTTGATAATGATCTGTTAATTGAACATTTGCAGCAGTTGCTTGCATATGAGCAAATTGATAAGCCTGTATATGACTATACATTGCATACGCGTTCAGAAGAAATTATTCCGGTTGAGCCGAAAGATGTAATTATTTTAGAAGGAATTCTTATTTTAGAAGACCCACGTCTTTGCGAGTTAATGGACATTAAATTATTCGTTGATACGGATGCTGACCTTCGTATTCTGCGCCGCATGCAACGTGATATTAAAGAGCGCGGTCGTACGATGGATTCAGTTATTGATCAGTACGTAAATGTTGTACGTCCAATGCACAATCAATTTATTGAGCCTTCTAAGAAATTTGCGGATATTATTATCCCTGAAGGTGGACAAAACCACGTTGCAATTGATATTATGGTGACAAAAATTGCAACAATTCTTGAACAAAAAGTAAATTTGTAATAGCATAGTAAAAGATATACGGTAGGAAGGGATTTTTTCCCTTCTTATCGAATACAATGAAACATGCAACCTCATCTATATATAGGTGAGGGCATATTTATATCAACTTTCCATACATATCTTCTTTATATAAAGAAGAATTGGAAATACGGGGTTGTATGTGACAACTCCGCTAGTGCAAGGGTACTAGAAACCTCCGCTAACAATGGAAGCGGAGGAGTTTTCATATGGAACTCCTCTTTTTTTTCGGGGGATTGGTATATAAAAGGAGTGGAAAATATGTCAACAGAAAAAACATACCCTATGACGCAAGAGGGTAAGCAAAAACTAGAGAACGAACTTGAGCAATTAAAAACAGTAAGACGTAAAGAAGTAGTAGAACGTATTAAAATCGCACGTAGCTTCGGGGATCTTTCTGAGAACTCTGAGTACGATGCAGCGAAAGATGAGCAAGCGTTCGTAGAAGGACGTATTACACAATTAGAAAATATGATTCGTAACGCAGTTATCATTAAAGATACTGGCGAAGTATCTACTGTTGTTACATTAGGTAAAACAGTAACATTTAAAGAATTACCAAACGGAGATGAAGAAGCGTATACAATCGTAGGTAGCGCGGAAGCTGATCCATTCGAAGGAAGAATTTCTAACGATTCTCCAATCGCAAAAAGCTTATTAGGTAAGCAAATTGGTGAGAAAGTAACAATCCAAACACCAGGCGGAGAAATGCAAGTAGAGATTGTCTCTGTAAAATAAAAAAAGATTCTCCTATCGGGAGAATCTTTTTTTTCTGTCGAATGAAAAAAATTGTGTAAACCTTAGAGTGATTCGACAAAAAATGTCAAAAAAACACTTTAAGCTTTGATATCATAATTAGAGACCATAGGTTTTAAAAGGGAAAAGGGGCTAATTATGAAACATAAAATCTTTACAGGATTGGTTTGTAGTATCTCCATATTAGGACTTGCTGCATGCGGAACGAATGAAGAAACTACATCATCAAAGGGAGAAAAAGTGAAGCAAGAAGAAAAAAAGGATATTAAAGCAACTGAGAGTTCAAAAGCCTTAGAAAATCCACAAGATAAAAAGGAATTTAATGATTTTGATGTAGCGTATCAATTAGCAATTGTCATGAAAATATTTCAAGATGTAACGATTAAGTATGATTACGCAATTGGGAATCCAGATTATTTATTGCGAGATTCGATGGATCAAAAAACAATAGATGATATGAAGAATATGTTACAAGAACAGGCGAAGAATAATGATAAAATTTTAAAAGATGAAGTGAATCAAGCATATACATATTTAAAACAATCGAAAGTAAGTAATAAAGATGATATTCAAAAAATAATAGATGCACAAAATAATTATTTACATATTGTAGATAAGATGATTACTTGTATTGATTCTGTAACAGTTGAGAATGCAAAAGAAAAAAGAAATGAAATGGATAATCTTAGTAAGGATTATTTAAAAATAGCGGCTAATGTAACAACCACTGTAATTGAAGTTGCTAAAAACACTGGAGTGAATGAAACTGAATTTAGATCGCTTCTTATGAAATTTTTAGAGAAGCCAAAGAAACAATAATAGCCTTATATAATATCTGTTTTTGTTTTGGAGATTGTATAAATAAAATAGTACCTCGTCTAAACTACAATAGACGAGGTGTTTTTTATGAAAATAAAACGGAGAATTACAATTGTTTTAATTTGTTTTATGAGCGTTATGTTTGTATTGCTTTGTCGTTTAATCCAAATTCAAATTATAGATACAGAATCATTTACTGATCGCAAAATAAATTTAATTGAAAAAAGTGTTACGCAACGCACACAATCCATTACAGTAGACGATGGACGTGGGCAGTTTATAGATCGTAATGGTAAAAAAATAGGTGAGGAAAAATATCCTGTTTTAATTATTTTTCCATTTTTACAAATAAAAAATGACATGTTAGAGAAAATCGCGCATATCATTGGTGTGTCGAGACAAGAGATTAGAAGACAAATGAAAAATAATAAAAATGCATTTACACTACAAGGAGAAACTGCTCCATTTCGAGTGACACGAGAGCAGATGGAGAAGGTAAATGAATTACATGTATTAGGTATTGTAGCAGCTGAAGTGCGATTAAAACAAACTGGAGAGATAAATCATTTAATTGGTGATGTAGGGGAGAACGAAAGGGAGTTTCAAAAGCGATATGGAGAATTGAAAAGAATCTCAAAACAAACGCCGATAGGTATTTCAGGATTACAGCAATCATTTGATGAATTTCTATTGACTGATGGAGAGGCAAAAGTATTATATCAAGTAGATCGGCAAGGAGAACCAATTTTCGGAAAGCAAGCGAAATACACTTCACCAGGAAATCCATTTTATCCAGTTAGGATTCAAACTACTTTACATAAAGAGTTGCAGCAAAAGGCAGAAGAAGTGATTGAAGCGAATGAAATAAAGAAGGGGGGACTAGTATTACTTGATGTAAAGACAAATGAAATATTAGCGATGGCTAGTAAGCCGTCTTTACAAGTAAGGGATGAGAATTTATATAAAACTACACTTGAAAATCAAATGTTAACGCCACATTTTCCAGGCTCTGTTTTTAAAACAGTAGTTGCAGCTGCAGTCATTGATCAAAAAGTAAATTTGTTTAATCGGACATTTAACTGTAATAAAGATTTATATGGTGAAAACGACCCGCAAGTTAGGATGGGTACACTTAACTTTAAAGAGAGCTTTGCTAGGAGCTGTAACAGGACATTTTCCGAGTTAGGTAACGAGCTATTACAAAAGGATAAGACGGTGCTAGAAACATACGTAGCAGCTTTAGGAGCAAATGAAAAGGTTGGATGGAAAGGTTCTGTATTTCATACACCTCATTTTGAGCAAATGCCAGAAGAAAAGGGTACTACTATTTGGGGGAATGAAGAAAATAAAAATAGTGAAAAAGCGGTAGAACAAACAGCAATTGGACAGAAAGATGTACGTATATCACCTCTAGCAATTGCAAATATGATGGCGACGATTGCGAGGAATGGAGAAAAGATGGAAGTGAAAGCAGTTGAAAAAATAGTATATAAAAATGGAGCGGATTTTTTTACATTTGAGAGCCATACGTTAAATGGAAAACAGCTTTCGTATGAAACAGTGAAAACATTACAAGAGTTATTAAGAGGCGTTGTAACAAGGGAGAAAGGAACAGGAACGGCATTCCGTTCGTTGCCACTAAGTGTCGCTGGAAAATCCGGGACAGCGCAAACAGGGAAAGGGACGAGGGTGAATCGCTGGTTTGCAGGTTATTTTCCGTATGAGAATCCAAGATATGCTTTAGTTGTTGTTGATCTAGAGACTGATAGCAAAGTGAATAAAGTTACACCTATTTTTAAAGATATGATAGGAGCAATCTATCAATTGGAGAATGAAAAGTAATCTTGCAATTTATAGTGAAATGTCTTCATTTCATGAAAATATCATTGTAAATGTTCAACCTTTCTAGATTTAATGTTACAATAGCAATTAGGAAAAACTGCATGGAGGTTTGGAGAATGGCAGGAGGATCAAGATTCCAACAGAAACAACAAAAACGTCGTCAAAACGGTGTTTTAAATATTGCAATCGCTATTGTATTACTATTAGTAGCTATTGTAGCATATCAATTGTTCGTTCCTAGTACGAAAGAGCAAGCATCTTCTACTGATAAGAAAGTCTCTCAACAAACAACAAAGAATGAGAAAGCTGGAAAATCAGAAGATAAAGAATCTGCTAAGAAAAAAGAAAAAGAACAAGAGCAAGCAGAAGCTAAGAAAAAAGCTGAAGAAGAGAAGCTAAAGGCTGAAGAAGAACAGAAAAAAGCTGAAGAAGAAGCGAAAGCTAACGAGAAAGTATCAGCTGAGAAAACTGTATCTAAGGCAAAAGAGGCGTATACAAAACCTTCTTGGAAAGCTGTAGGAACAGAACAAGGTTCATCACCAGCGATGACGTTTAAACAGGGTTCATCAGATTGGAATGAGATGCAAAGTGCAATTGCTGCAGGTGTTGAAGTACCGAAAGAGCAATTAGTATTCCATTTTGTTGGAAGAGACAAAACTGGAAAGAGCAAAGCTTATGGTGATGTTCAAGATAAGCAAAGTGGGAAAAGATATTATGTAAATATTGATTGGGTAGACAATGAGGGCTGGAAACCAGTACTTGTTCAAACTCTAAACTAAAAAAGAGAGGCTCCTTAGGAGCTTCTCTTTTTTGTTAACGCAATTTCTTTAATTTAAAATGAACAACCGCGCTATAATACGGTCTTTTGCTTTCAGGATCCATAACCATTTGATGTGAGATGTGATGAACTTCAAGCATAAGTGCTTTATTATTATCAATTTGTTCACTAATTTTTCGTTCTAAAGAAGCTAAGTCTCCCGCTTCAAAAAACTCTACTTTATCTTCTAACATTTCAAAGGTAAATGACATGAAGACGGCCCCTCTCCTATGTAATCAACTATAGTGTAACAAAGAAAAGAAGGAAATACCATGTACATTTCAATTGACATTTTTAGAAAGAGGGAATATCATACTGATAAAACCGATAAGAAAAAGGGGAATTTTTATGGGTACAGAATTTAATGGTTTATTTGATGAGTGGGCTCATACGTACGACTCATTTGTACAAGGCGAAGATATACAATATAAAGAAGTTTTCGCCCATTATGAGGACATTCTAGAGGATGTAGTTCACAAGTCATTTGGTAATGTATTAGAATTTGGTGTCGGTACAGGTAATTTAACAAATAAATTATTACTTGCTGGCCGCACAGTTTACGGTATAGAACCGTCGCGTGAAATGCGCATGATTGCAAAAGAGAAATTGCCAAAAGAATTTTCAATTACAGACGGTGATTTTCTTTCGTTTGAAGTTCCAAATTCAATTGATACCATTGTAAGCACCTATGCATTTCATCATTTAACAGATGATGAAAAAAATGTAGCGATTGCGAAGTATAGTCAATTGCTAAACAAAGGTGGTAAAATAGTGTTTGCTGATACGATATTTGCAGATCAAGATGCATATGATAAAACTGTTGAAACAGCAAAACAAAGAGGTTTCCACCAGTTAGCAAACGATTTGCAAACGGAATACTATACACGTATTCCAGTTATGCAGACTATTTTTGAAAACAATGGCTTCCATGTAACGTTCACGAGATTAAATCATTTCGTTTGGGTAATGGAGGCAACTAAGCAATAGAAAGAGGGATTAGATTGAGAATTGCTGTAATTGGAGCAATGGAAGAAGAAGTACGTATTTTACGTGACAAATTAGAACAAGCAGAGACAGAAACGGTTGCAGGTTGTGAATTTACGAAAGGGCTATTAGCAGGGCATGAAGTAATCTTGTTAAAGTCTGGTATTGGTAAAGTAAACGCAGCGATGTCAACGACAATTTTATTAGAAAAATATAAGCCTGAAAAAGTAATTAATACTGGTTCAGCTGGTGGATTCCATCATTCTCTAAACGTTGGTGATGTAGTTATTTCCACTGAAGTTCGTCACCATGACGTAGATGTAACAGCATTTAACTATGAATATGGTCAAGTACCAGGAATGCCGCCTGGATTTAAAGCTGATGAGGCGTTAGTTGCATTAGCTGAGAAATGTATGCAGGCTGAAGAAAATATTCAAGTTGTAAAAGGTATGATTGCAACAGGTGATTCATTTATGAGTGATTCGAACCGCGTTGCAGCCATCCGTGATAAATTTGAAAATCTTTATGCGGTAGAAATGGAAGCAGCAGCTGTTGCACAAGTATGCCACCAATATGAAATTCCGTTTGTTATCATTCGCGCACTTTCTGATATTGCTGGTAAAGAATCAAATGTTTCATTTGATCAGTTTTTAGATCAAGCAGCTCTTCATTCTACAAACTTTATCGTAAAAGTGTTAGAAGAGTTAAAGTAATGTAACAAAAAGGCAACTGTCTCATATAAAGAAAATACATACAGTTGCCTTTTCTTTATTGGCAAACAAGGGGGAGAACACGATGAATGTATATCGTGGAGTTCATGAGTTAATTGGTCATACACCAATTGTAGAAATTACTCGTTTTTCACTTCCGAAAGGAGTCCGTTTATTTGCAAAGCTTGAATTTTATAACCCAGGCGGAAGCGTTAAGGATCGTTTAGGAAGAGAATTAATCGAAGATGCGCTAGAAAAAGGGCTTGTGACCCAGGGTGGAACAATTATTGAACCGACTGCTGGGAATACTGGTATTGGACTGGCACTTGCAGCATTAGAACATGATTTACGTGTTATTGTTTGTGTACCAGAGAAATTTAGTATTGAAAAACAAGAATTAATGAAAGCACTAGGTGCAACGGTCGTGCATACACCGACTGAGCAAGGAATGACCGGTGCAATTGCTAAAGCAAAAGAGTTAGTAAATGAACTACCGAATTCATACTCTCCAAGTCAGTTCGCAAATGAGGCAAATCCTCGTGCATATTTTAAAACACTAGGACCTGAACTGTGGGACGCATTGAATGGAGAGATTAACATATTTGTTGCTGGAGCAGGAACTGGCGGTACGTTTATGGGGACTGCATCTTATTTGAAAGAAAAAAATATAGATATTAAAACAGTTATCGTAGAGCCAGAAGGATCTATTTTAAATGGTGGTAAGGCTGGTTCACATGAGACCGAAGGAATTGGACTGGAATTTATCCCGCCATTTTTGAAGACATCTTATTTTGATGAAATTCATACGATTTCTGATCGAAATGCATTTTTACGAGTGAAAGAATTAGCGAAAAAAGAAGGACTTCTCGTTGGGAGCTCTTCAGGAGCAGCATTTCATGCGAGCTTACTTGAGGCCGAGAAGGCAGCACCAGGTACAAATATTGTAACGATTTTTCCTGATAGCAGTGAGCGCTATTTAAGTAAAGACATATACAAAGGATGGGAATAAAAAATGAGAGCAAAGACAAAGTTAATTCATGGTATTCGCATAGGAGAACCTTCAACTGGATCTGTAAACGTACCGATTTATCAAACAAGTACGTACAAACAAGAAGCAGTTGGTAAGCATCAAGGATATGAATATTCACGTACAGGTAACCCAACACGTGCAGCTTTAGAAGAAATGATTGCTGTATTAGAAAATGGGCATGCTGGATTTGCATTTGGTTCAGGAATGGCTGCTATTACAGCGACAATTATGTTGTTCTCAAAAGGTGACCACGTTATTTTAACAGATGATGTTTATGGCGGAACATACCGCGTTATTACGAAAGTATTAAACCGTTTCGGTATTGAGCATACATTTGTAGATACAACAAACTTAGAGGAAGTTGAAGAAGCGATTCGTCCAAATACGAAAGCAATTTATGTGGAAACACCAACGAACCCACTACTAAAAATTACTGATATTAAGAAAATATCTACTCTTGCTAAAGAGAAAGACCTATTAACAATTATTGATAACACATTCATGACGCCATATTGGCAGTCGCCGATTTCTTTAGGAGCAGATATTGTGCTTCATAGTGCAACGAAATATTTAGGAGGTCATAGTGATGTAGTTGCAGGTTTAGTAGTTGTAAATAGCCCACAACTAGCAGAAGATCTTCACTTTGTACAAAACTCAACAGGAGGTATTCTTGGGCCACAAGATAGCTTCTTACTACTTCGCGGTTTAAAAACATTAGGAATTCGTATGGAAGAACATGAAACGAATTCACGTGCTATTGCTGAGTTCTTAAATAATCATCCAAAAGTAAATAAAGTATATTACCCAGGTCTTGAATCACATCAAAATCACGAATTAGCAACAGAACAAGCAAACGGGTTTGGTGCTATTATCTCATTTGATGTAGATAGTGAAGAAACATTAAATAAAGTACTTGAGAAACTACAATACTTTACACTTGCTGAAAGCTTAGGAGCGGTAGAAAGTTTAATTTCTATTCCATCTCAAATGACACATGCATCAATCCCGGCTGATCGCCGCAAAGAATTAGGAATTACAGATACATTAATTCGTATTTCTGTCGGTATTGAAGATGGTGAAGATTTAATTGAAGATTTAGCACAAGCGCTAGCATAATAAAAAACGCACTGCTCTATATTAGCAGTGCGTTTTTTTATTACGTCTTTTTGTGAAACATTTCACAAAATAGACATACACAAACGAAATGATTTCATGTATATTGAATTCAGGAAACGTTACTCACGAACAAACTTGTGAAACTTTTCACAAACAATGAAATTCATGTAGGAAAGCATCTCTATTTTTTTGTGTTAATTGGGACTTATTTTGACCTACAGGGACATATAAGGACCGTAATAGTAGAATAGGAGGAAATTCACATGGTAGTCAAAGAGAAAGTTGTAAATGAAATGCAGGAAGTAAAAAAGATGATTGATACGCTAGTAAATAATGGTCAACAAGCTTTACAAGCATTAGAAAGTTTTACACAAGAGGAAATTGACAACATTGTTCATGAAATGGCATTAGCAGGTGTTGATCAACATATGCCGCTAGCAAAATTGGCAGTTGAAGAAACTGGCCGTGGTGTATATGAAGACAAATGCATTAAAAATATTTTTGCCACTGAATATATTTGGCATAGTATAAAGCAAGATAAAACGGTAGGGATTATTCACGAAGATCCTCATGAAGAAATAATAGAAATCGCGGAACCTGTCGGTGTAGTAGCTGGAGTAACACCAGTAACGAATCCAACGTCGACAACAATGTTTAAAGCGTTAATTGCGATAAAAACAAGAAATCCAATTATTTTCGCATTTCATCCTTCCGCACAAAAATGTTCTGTGGCAGCAGCGAAAACAGTATATGATGCAGCGATGAAAGCTGGTGCACCAAAACACTGTATTCAATGGATTGAAAGACCGTCTGTTGAAGCGACGAAACAATTAATGAACCATGATGGTGTAGCACTCGTTCTAGCAACTGGAGGCGCTGGTATGGTGAAATCAGCTTACTCTACTGGAAAACCAGCGTTAGGCGTTGGTCCTGGTAATGTACCGTGTTATATAGAAAAATCAGCACATGTAAAACGAGCTGTTAATGATTTAATTTTATCGAAAACATTTGATAACGGTATGATTTGTGCATCGGAACAAGCGATCATTGTCGATAAAGAAATCTATGATGATGTTAAAACAGAAATGGTTGAAAACAATTGTTACTTTGTAACAGAAGAAGAAAGAAAAAAATTAGAAAAGCTCGTTATAAATGAAAATACATGTGCAGTAAATAGTGATATTGTAGGGAAATCAGCACAGTATATTGCCGATTTAGTTGGGATTACTGTTCCTGAACATACAAAAATGCTTGTAGCTGAAATTCAAGGTATCGGAGCAGCATATCCATTATCTCGTGAGAAACTGAGTCCAGTATTAGCTTGTGTGAAGGCGAATTCATTAGAAGAAGGATTTACATATTGCGAAGAAATGTTGAACCTCGGTGGTTTAGGACATTCAGCAGTTATCCATTCTACAAATAAAGATGTGCAAAAGCAATTTGGGTTACGTATGAAAGCTTGCCGTCTCATTGTAAATGCACCTTCATCACAAGGTGGAATAGGGGATATATATAATGGATTTATTCCATCACTTACACTTGGTTGTGGTTCATACGGAAAGAATTCAGTTTCCCAAAATGTAACAGCGACTCATTTATTAAATATAAAAAGGCTGGCAAATAGAAAAAAGAATATGCAGTGGTTCAAACTGCCACCAAAAATTTATTTTGAAAAACATGCTACAGCTTATTTAGCAAATATGCCTAACATTTCACGTGCATTTATTGTAACGGACCCCGGAATGGTTGAACATGGCTATGTCGATACAGTCGCGCACTATTTAAACAAGCATGCAAATGATGTGAAAGTTGAAGTTTTCTTTGAGGTCGAACCAGATCCATCAGATGAAACTGTTTTCAAAGGTGCGGAAATGATGAGAAGCTTTAAGCCAGATGTAATTATCGCACTTGGTGGTGGTTCAGCTATGGATGCAGCAAAAGGAATGTGGTTATTCTATGAGCATCCAGAAACGACATTCTATGGTATTAAACAGAAATTTTTAGATATAAGAAAACGTACATGTAAATATCCGGAATTAGGAAATAAGGCGCAGTTTGTTGCGATTCCAACGACATCAGGAACGGGATCAGAAGTGACACCATTTGCGGTTATTACAGATAAGAAAAATAATATAAAGTATCCGCTCGCAGATTATGAATTAACACCAGATGTAGCAATTGTTGATCCACAATTTGTAATGACAGTACCACCACATGTAACAGCAGATACTGGTATGGATGTTTTAACACATGCAATTGAGGCGTATGTGTCTGTTATGGCAAATGACTATACAGATGGATTAGCATTAAAAGCTATTGATCTCGTATTCAAATATTTACCGAGAGCATATAAAGATGGAAATGATGAAGAAGCAAGAGAAAAAATGCATAACGCTTCTGCAATTGCAGGGATGGCATTTGCAAATGCTTTCCTCGGTATTAATCACAGCTTAGCACATAAGATTGGACCAGAATTCCATATTCCGCACGGACGCGCAAATGCCATTCTAATGCCGCACGTAGTCCGCTATAATGCTATTAAGCCAAGAAAACACGCATTGTTCCCAAAATATGAGCACTTTGTGGCAGATGAAAGATATGCACATATAGCGAGAATGCTCGGGCTTCCAGCAAGTTCGGCAGCAGAAGGGGTGGAATCACTCGTCCGAGCAATTATTGAGCTTGGAAAAAGCTTAAATATTAATATGAGTATTGCGGGACAAGGAGTCGATAAAGAGCAATTTGAAGAGGTTGTTGGAGTATTAGCAGAAAGAGCTTTTGAAGATCAATGTACAACTGCTAATCCAAAGTTACCGCTTATTTCAGAGCTGAAAGAAATTTATATGGAAGCATATAAAGGTGAATAATGATAAAAAAAGAGCCGCAGTAAAAGCGGCTCTTTTTTTATTGGAAAACATCTCCCAGAATGGCTGTATTTACTGGTCTTTCAGTTTCATAGAATATGATACAGTGAAATGGAGGAGTGAGAATATAATGAAAGAATTAAAAGGAAAAATAGAAGATTATACTCGGTTTGGACAAATGCTTCTCGCTGTAAGTACATTGTTAATGGTTGGCTTATTGATTCCGAGTGGAGCAAAAGAGACAATCCAATTTTTTGTTATGATGGGGAGCATCGTTATATTTTTAAGCTTATCGTTCTTTTTCTTTCAGCGTGTGAAAGTGATGCGTGACCAGCTAGAGGAAAATGAATGTGAATAATATTGTTAACTAGAGCGCAGCGAAAAGAAAAAATCTTTTTGTCGCGCTTTTTGTTTTTTGTAGGAAAATATATGCATTTCGTGTTGACAATGATAATCCTTATCAATTAAAGTATAATAGTGGTTAATGATTATCATTATCAATTAGAGGTGAAGAAATGAAAAAATCTATTACGCTATTTACAGCGATTTTATCTATTTTTTTCTTGTTAATAGGTTGCAGTGCCAAAGGGGACGAAAAAGCGTCTGCAACCAAAACAGAAAAAGGAAAAGAGAAAATCGAAATTACCGACCTATCAGGAAGAAAGGTAACATTCGATAAAGTGCCAGAAAGTTTTGCAACATTAAGTATGGGGGACATGGATATTATTCATGCTTTAGGTGGAAAAATAGTAGGTCGCCCGGATACGAAATTAACTCTTCCAGAGGAGTTAAAGAAAGCACAAGTAATTGGGAATGCACATCAACCGAATTTTGAGCAAATTGCTAGTTTGAAGCCCGATGTACTTGTTGCTAACAATGGATTCCAAAAGAATGTGCCAACGGTTGAAGGACAAGGAACGCAAGTTATCATTTCTTCTGCGAATTCTGTACAAGATATTCAAAAGAATATTGAATTATATGGAACGGTAATGAAGAAAGAAGATAAAGCAAAAGAAATTAATCAAAAAATGAATGATCAAATGAAGAAATATGAGAAAAAAAGCGATGTGAAAGCATTGTTAGTGTATGGCGCACCAGGAACTTATTTAGCGGCATTACCAACATCTTTATCAGGTGATATTTTAGAAAAAACAGGCGGAAAAAATATTGCTTCTGATTTTCCAGAAACGAAAGAATATCCGCAATATGCACAGCTAAGTGTAGAACGTATTATTGAGGCGAATCCAGATGTCATTTATTTAATTACACACGGAGATCCAAAAAGTGTGAAAAAAGCATTCGAAGGCGAAATGATGAAAAATGAAGCGTGGAAAAATTTAGAGGCAGTAAAACAAAACCGCGTAGTTATTTTGCCACCTGATTTATTTGGATCTAATCCTGGTACAAAAGTTACAGAAGCAATGGACTTTATGTATAAAAGTATACAAGATGTAAGGAAATGATACGTATGGAAAGTAGTGAAGTAGTAAGAGAAAAGGAACATCCTTTTGCGAAAAAAAGATGGATAATAGCAGTTACTTTAGTTGTATTAACAATCCTAGGTCTCTTTTACGGTCTCTTCGCAGGAAGTTTATCCTTTTCTGTACGAGATATTTTAACAGGTATACAAGAGGAAGGTTCGACAGTTCATCGAATTGTATGGGATCTTCGCATACCGAGAGTGCTCATTGGGTTTATAGTAGGAACATGTTTAGCTGCATCTGGTACACTGCTACAAGGGGTTATGAGAAACCCTCTTGCAGATCCTGGTATTATCGGAGTTTCATCTGGGGCAGGCCTTGTAGCAATTGTCATCATGATTTTATTCCCACAGCATCTAGCTTTTTTACCACTAGGGGCGTTTTTAGGAGCTTTCATAACAGCAATGGTTATTTATGCTTTATCATGGCAAAAAGGGGCACCACCTTCAAGAATCGTCTTAGTAGGGGTGTCGATCAATGCATTAATTGGTGCAGCAACGTCAGCATTAATGTTATTACATAGTGACAAAGTACAATCGGTGTTACCGTGGCTAGCGGGCGGTATTGGTGGTGTAAGTTGGGCACATTTAAACATGATTATTTATTATGCAATATTCGCCATTATATTAGCTTTCTTTGGTATTAAGCATATTCGAGTGTTAATGCTTGGAGATGAAATGGCAAAGTTATTAGGACATAACGTGGAAAAAAGTCGGTTTTATTTAATCGTAGTAAGTACATTATTAGCTGGAATTGCAGTAAGTGTGTCTGGTCTTATTGGATTTGTCGGTCTTGTCGTACCACATATGCTACGTTTATTAGTTGGAAATGATTATAGATATTTGCTACCTTTATCATGCCTTGGCGGCGGGGTATTACTTGTTTTTGCGGATGCAATAGCTCGAAGTTGGTTTGACCCAATCGAATTGCCTGTTGGTATTTTACTGTCCTTCTTAGGTGGTCCGTTCTTCTTATATTTAATTCATAGAGGAGGAAAACAAAGTGATTTCCGTTAACAAAGTGTTTTACGCACACTCTGAAAGATTTCAAATGCAAAATATGAATGTACATATTAAGGTTGGAGAAATCGTTAGTTTAATTGGTCCGAATGGATCGGGAAAATCTACTTTGCTTCGTTTAATAGCAAGGCTACTGAAACAAAGCGAAGGGGACATCATTTTAGATGGGAAAAATATTCATATGATGAAGAGTGCTGATGTAGCGAAGCAATTAGCAATGTTACCACAAATGCATGATCATCAATTAGATTTAACAGTGAAAGAACTAATTGAGTTCGGAAGAGGTCCACATAAATCATGGAGTAGCCACTTAAATAAAGAAGATGAAGAAATTGTTGATTGGGCATTGTCTGTTACAAATCTTGAAGGGTATGAATATCGTCTTTTACATTCTTTATCAGGAGGGGAACGGCAACGTGCTTGGATTGCGATGACGCTAGCGCAACGTACAAATGTCTTATTATTGGATGAACCAACAACCTTTTTAGATATCGTTCACCAGTTGGAAGTAATGGAACTTGTTAAACGATTAAATGAGGAGTTTGGAATGACAATTATAATGGTTTTGCATGACATTAACCAAGCTGCTCAATATAGCGATCGTTTACTTGTATTAAAGCGAGGAAAAATTCAGTATGATGGTATACCAGAAGAAGTACTATGCCATGAAATGTTTCAACATGTGTTTGGCATAGATGTAGATATTTTTCAGGGAAGTGACAAGCCTTTTTTTACACCGAAACGAATTTCTAAAAGGGGAGAAGAGCGATGCAAGCAGAAGAGCGTATTACCATTGAATTAGTAAGAGAATTTGTTATGGCAGCTCACGGGGATTTAGAGAAAGTACAAGAGCTATTGGTTGAATCACCAAGCTTACTTCACGCCTCTTATAATTGGGGTGGATCAGATTGGGAAAGTGCGTTAGGCGCATCGGCACATGTAGGTCGTAAAGATATTGCTCTTTATTTACTAGAAAAGGGTGCTCGGATGGATATTTTTGCAGCAGCTATGCTTGGTGAATTAGAAGTTGTACAAGCTATTTTAGTAGCTCAACCAGAAGCATTGCGTGCATCTGGTCCTCATGGTATTTCTCTTCTTCAACATGCACGAATGGGTGGAGAGAAATCTAAGCGTGTATATGATTATTTAGCAATACTATCTTAATGAACGGAAGAAGTTCTTATGTGCGGTAAACTTTTCACTTGAAACAATTGGAAAGTTTACCGCCCGTTAGAACGGGATAAGTATCTAGTATATTTGAAAATCCTACACCCCCCCATGCCTATCCACTTAAGAATGGAAACACAATGAACTTTCGTTCATATAACCAAAAAACTCTCGAAATATTTGGTATCTTTAAAAATGGGCATACCAAATAAACCTAG
>NZ_JBPWAP010000054.1:0-35496 GCF_051776705.1 Bacillus cereus group sp. BceL291
CTGTACATCTAATTTTAGGTGGATACTATAGGCCTGTAAGTTCTCTATGTTCATTGTTACATAGTACGAATTTCATAGGTTCGATTCTTACTTTTCGTTGACTTACCCCATACAAGGGATACAGTTTTCACTGTATTCGAATTTTAGACCCGTACATTCGTATCTTCGTCAGACCAGTTGGTCATTCTCACCATGATTAGTTTATAGCCAACCGCATTATCAATTGCCATATACATGTTGTCATGTACTTAGGCTTTCTTCATGCGTCTTCACCTAGCTTCATACAGTGCAGTCTATCAACTTTCTCTGCATGTAGGAGTATTATTGGGAGTGTTTCAGCTCAACATGAAGGCTTTCATTCCACTCACTCGTTAAATCAGTTATTACTATCTGTGTTAATCTAGATAGTCTTCTCATTTCATAGTTATAAACTATTTATAGAGAAACGTGTCGCACCAAACCATTCATCAAGAGAATCAAAGTTTTGTAAAGAACTACTTCCATGTGGTTGTTCCCCTGAGTGTAAAAACGCTTGTCTATACGCCGTAATACGCTCACTATATTCATGGATTGGTTTTAATAGTTTCATTGTTCTTCTCCCCCTCTTCATTCCATAAAACAAACACCTTAATAGCAGCTATTCACTATTAAGGTGTTTCTATCCTTTTTATTCAAATAACCCCATGCTCAAATAACGTTCACCTGTATCAGGCGCAATACATAAAACTTTTTTACCAACGCCTAGACGTTTCGCTATCATGATTGCAGCGTAAACAGATGCTCCAGAAGATGGCCCAACTAATAATCCTTCTTGTCTAGCTAAGTTTCTCATTGTCGTTAAAGCCTCTTCGTCTGCAATTTGAATAATTTCGTTATACACTTCTGTATTTAAGTTTTTCGGAATAAATCCTGGGCTTGTTCCTACTAGTTTATGAGGACCTGGTACACCACCGGATAAAACGGGAGATCCTTTCGGTTCCACTACTGCAATATATAAGTTTGGCAATTTCTCTTTTAACGTTTCACCAGTCCCTGTAATCGTTCCGCCTGTTCCTGCCGTTGCAACAAAAGCATCAAGCTCTCCCTCCATTTGTTCGTAAATTTCAAGTGCAGTCGTATAACGGTGAATATTCGGATTAGCTGGATTTTCAAATTGTTGCGGGATAAAACTATTCGGTATTTGTTTTTGCAGTTCTAACGCCTTCGCAATTGCTCCTGGCATTCTTTGTTCTGCTGGTGTTAAAACTACTTCTGCCCCGTATGCTTTCAATAAATTAATACGCTCTTTTGACATATTGTCTGGCATAATTAAAATCGCTTTATACCCTTTAGCTGCTGCGTTCATCGCTAAACCAATTCCTGTATTCCCGCTTGTCGGTTCAATAATTGTATCCCCTGGTTTAATGAGACCATTTTCTTCTGCAACGTGAAGTAAATTATAAGCAGCACGGTCTTTCACACTACGTGATGGATTAAACATTTCTAGTTTCACATACACGTCCGCTGCGTCTTCCGGAATAAATTTAGATAATCGGACGACAGGTGTATCTCCTATTAATTCTGTTACGTTTTCACATAATTTCATAGTGCATCCCCTATTCTATCGTTTTCTTATCACTTGGTAATAACCATGAAGTAAGTCCAATTAACGGTAAACAACTACATAATATCATAATGAACTGAAGGCTATATATATCAGCTAACTTTCCTAGTACTACAGCACCTAGAGCACCAAGGCCGAACGCAAGACCTACAATTAGACCTGATACCATCCCTACTTTTCCCGGAACAAGCTCTTGCGCGTATACAACAATTACACTAAAACTACTTGAACTAATAAAACCGATACATAAAAATAAAGGTACGACCCACACAAGTGAGACATGTGGTAATAACAGCGCAAGTGGCGCTGAACCTAACATTGAAAATACGATGATGTTTTTCTTACCAAATCGATCTGCTAACGGTCCCCCGAAGAAAGTGCCTAACACACCAGCAATCATAAATGCGAATACGAAATACTGGGCATTTTTTATAGATAAACCATAATGCTCAATTAAGTAAAATTGATAGAAATTCCCGATACCGGCACCGTACCAAGAGCGCACAAAAGTAAGAAAAACAAGAAGTATAATAACAAATTTAATGTGTGTACTTACAATTGCATTTTCCGCCTCAAGCGCAGCTCTCTTCTTCCTTCTTACAGCGCCGGTTGCTAATTCATTTTTGTACCAATTCGATACGAAAATTAATAATGCAATTCCTACTGCTGCAAATGCTGTAAAACCTAATGAACCAATTTGACCGAGTGGAACGAAAATTAGCGCTGTAAAAATAGGAGCTAAAGAATTCCCCGTGTTTCCCCCAACTTGATAAATCGCTTGCGCTAACCCTCGTTTTGCACCTGCCGCCATATACGCAACACGAGCGCCTTCTGGATGAAAGACTGCGGAACCTAAGCCAATAAATAAAACAGAAATAATAACAATAATAAAGTTTGGTGCAAACGCGAGTCCAATCATTCCAAGCATACTTGAAAACATACCGAGTGGTAATAAAAATGGTGACGGCTTCTTATCTGAATACATACCAAACACCGGTTGCATAATCGATGACGTCATATTTAACGCAAACGCAATCCACCCTACTTGCATATAGGATAAATTCATCGTTTTTTCCAAAATAGGAAACAACGCCGGCACAACTGCTTGCATCGAATCATTTAAAAAATGTCCGAAACTAATCGCAAATAATATTCGATATATTGTCGGTGTTTCTACTGTGTTTTTTTGTGAAACTGCCTGCATATGTGAATCGCTCCTTTCTGTACAAAATATATATTTATTACAGTAGGTGTAATAAATTCTGACTTTTGAAACATTTCTATTCTATACTGCTTTCATTTCTTTTTCCAGAAATATAACTTAACTCCCATCATTGACTTGCATCCTTGTAACTTTCAGCAGTAAAACATTATAGTAAAAGGCAACCCAATCACAAACTGGGTTGCCTCTTACATTAAATTGCAAAACGCTTATACTTCTCATAATCGCTCGTCTTACATTCCACTTCTAGTTTCGTACCTTCATTTTCATAACTCGTTGATAAAACGTGCGCATGATTATTGAAATACGAAACTACCTGTCCGTGATCATACGGAATTAACATTTCACATTTCGTATATTCTTTATAAATATGGGAACGAATCATTTCTACAAGCTCTTCAATTCCAACATGTTTCTTCGCAGATAAATACACGCGGTCTTCTTGTACTTTCGGAATTTCAACATCCACCATATCTGATTTGTTATAAGCATAGATCGTTGGAATATTTTCTACTCCAATTTTCTTTAACGTTTCATTTGTAATATCAATTAATTGTTCATAATTTGGATTTGCGTAATCTACGACGTGAATAAGTAAATCTGCTTCCGCTACTTCTTCTAACGTTGAACGGAACGCCTTCACAAGATGATGTGGTAATTTACTTACAAATCCAACTGTATCTGTTAATAAAAATGATTTATTATCTGGCAAATCAATATTTCGTACAGATGTTTCTAACGTCGCAAATAACATATCTTTTTCAAATACTTGTTTTTCTTCTGTACCATTATAAATTTCAAGCATTGCATTCATCGTCGTTGACTTTCCTGCATTCGTATAACCTACTAATGCTACAACAGGTATTTCATTTTTCTTACGTTGCTTTCGCTGCGTTTGACGCTGGGCAACGAGCGCTTCTAAATCTTTATTCAAAACTGAAATTTGTTCTTCAATTTTACGACGGTCTAACTCTAGCTTCTTCTCACCGACACCTTTATTTTTCGTACCAACGCCGCCGCTCTGTCTCCCTAACGATTCACGAAGACCAATTAAACGAGGCATCATGTACTGAAGGTGTGCTACTTCTACTTGCAGCTGTGCTTCTTTCGTTTTCGCACGTTGCGCAAAAATATCTAAAATTAAAATGGTACGATCAATCACCTTACAATCTAAATCCTCTTCTAAATTTCGAATTTGTGAAGGAGATAATTCATCATTAAAGATGACCATATTCGCATCTATTTCTTGTACATACGCTGCTACTTCTTCAATCTTTCCTTTTCCGATATAATGCGATGGATTTACTCGTTGTAAATTTTGCGTTACTTGCCCAATTACCTCTACATCACAAGCTTCCGCAAGATTTGTTAACTCTCCCATCGAATATGCAAAATCATCTTCATTACCTACATTTACTCCAACTAAAACTGCTCTTTGTAATACTTCTTCCATATATTTATTCCTCCATTTCGATTACGTAAAATAAAAAACACAGGTCGCTGCCTGTGTTTTCGTAAACGGATAAGGGTTCACCAAAGAAATAGAAGAAAGCTATGCTTTCATCCTATTTTATAGTCAAAAAGTCCCAAGATCGTATACGTATACACAATAAGCGTTCACCTATACAATCCCATTCTATTTATAAAGGCAAAACAAAAAGAGGGCGTATTCGTCCCTCCCTCTTTTTCACATATAAGCTTAATAAAGGGTTCCTTTAAAATAGGCAGACCAATCCCGTTCACTCTGTACACAGACAGAGCCTTTGAGCGCTATTCAATTATTGGCACAAAGTATTGAGACGTAATCTGATTAAGATCAAAGGAAGCCCCTCCGTTCATTTTAAGTTACATAAAGTGTAGCATAAGTAATTCGCTTTCACAAGGTTTAACAACCTATATCACACTAAAGAAAATCGTTATTTTTTTACTTTAATCGTCATTTTTTGCGAGTTTTTCTCACAATAAAAATAACAAAAGCAATTATCAATTTTAGAAACTTCTCGTATATTATTTTTACAGCACTCGCCAAATTCCTTCATAGTAAGTTAAGTATTATCGTTTTAATACAACAAAAATCTATATTGACATTTTTATAACCTAATATTAGTATCAGGTTATAAAAATAAAAATTAGGAGATGTCCTATGCATTCTAAATCTCGTATTACTGCAATTGGTACTTATGTTCCAGATCAAATATTGTCTAATAACGATTTAGAAAAGATGGTCCATACGAATGATGAATGGATTGTACAAAGAACAGGAATGAAGGAAAGAAGAATCGCTAGCGAAGAAGAATATTCCTCAAACTTAGCCATTAAAGCAATTAAAAATTTATGTACAACATATAAGAAAAACTTAGAAGATGTCGACTGTATCATTGTCGCTACTACTACTGCTGATTACGTTTTCCCTAGTGTTGCTTGCCAAATACAACAATACTTCAACATACCTCATACACTAGCTTTTGATTTAAATGCAACTTGTGCTGGTTTTACATATGGACTACACGTCGGTAATAGCTTAATCACTTCTGGATCACATGAAAAAATACTTGTCGTAGCGACAGAGACATTATCTAAAGTTACTGATTATACCGATAGAACGACCTGTATTTTATTCGGTGATGGTGCTGGAGCTATTTTATTAGAAAGAGATGAAGACACCCCAAGCTTTATCGCTGCTCACATGGGAACAAACGGTGATGGCGGCATTCATCTATATAGAACAAACTTATCTACTACTATGAATGGCACACCACTGCAAACAAATGAAAAAATCGTTCAAAATGGAAGAGAAGTATATAAATGGGCAACACGAACAGTGCCAAAAGGCATAAAAAATTTATTACATAACGCAAATATGCAAGGGGATGATATAGACTGGTTCATACCCCACAGCGCTAACTTACGAATGATTGAATCTATTTGCGAAAAATCTCAAATTCCAATACAAAAAACATTAACGAGCGTGGAATATATGGGGAATACCTCTTCAGTCACCATTCCACTCGCTCTAGATTTAGCTATAAAAGAAGGAAAGTTAAATAATGGAGACACACTTTTACTATACGGATTCGGTGGTGGTCTTACACATTTAGGGCTTATTGTAGAGTGGAATTTAATTTAAGTGTATAAAAAGAGGCTCTAGTCAGTAACTAGAACCTCTTTTTCATTTAATTTCTTGCCCCTTTTCGAGACCATATCACAACAGGAATAAGTAATAACGCTAACACGCCTCCAGCCAATGACAATGCCGCATAACTTGAATTCGCTACTACCATACCTGACATCGCTCCACCAGAAGCTCCAGCTAGCGCAATAAAAACATCTATTTTCCCTTGTGTTTTAGCACGTGTAGACGGTGTTGTGGAATCAACGATTTGTGCTGTACCACTAATCAATCCGAGGTTCCATCCTAGCCCAAGTAAAGACAGAGCAACGATTAATAGTAATAAAGAATCACTTGGCGCTATCGCAGCTATGACACCCGCTGCAAGTAAAATCACTCCACCAGCTATGCTCATTGTAGTTCGGCCAATTTTATCAATTAACATTCCTGTAACGAGAGATGGAAGATACATTGCACCTACATGAAAACCTATCACAAGTCCTACTGCACTTAAACCGTGACCGTGGTGTCCCATATGAACTGGCGTCATCGTCATAATCCCAACCATCACGATTTGCGTAAGTATCATTACGATTGCTCCAACTGTAATACCTCGTTTATTTTCTTTCGCTTCGTCTGTTATTGGTTGTCCTTTATATGTATGTTCCTGTTTATATCTTTCTATTATGTTAGCAATAATTAACGGATCTGGACGAAGCATAACAAAAAGAACTAGACCCGCCAGTATAAATGCTGCTGCCGATAGTATGAACGGACCTGCAAGTTTAGGAACTCCAATTGAATGCGCAAAACTACCCATTACTCCTACTAAATTTGGTCCTGCAACTGCACCGAAAGTCGTCATTACCATCGTAATACTAACAGCCGTTGCTCTCTGCTTCTTATCTGCTAAATCTGTACCTGCATAACGAGCTTGTAGATTCGTGGCTGTACCGGCACCATATATGAGTAAAGAAATAAGTAAAAGAATAATGCTATTCGTTAAAGCTGCCATTACAACACCAATTGCTCCAAATCCACCTACTATAAACCCTGTTGCAAGACCTATCCGGCGTCCATATCGTTGCGAAAGCTTCCCTACTATGAAAGCTGCTAATGCTGATCCCAATGTAAACATAGCAGTTGGTAATCCTGCAAATGCATCTGTTCCAAGCATTTGCTGCGCAAGAAGTGCTCCCACTGTAATACCAGCAGCTAGTCCTGCACCGCCAAACATTTGTGAAATGCTGACGATTATTAACGTTCGTTTGTATAGTTTTTGTTGCTCTTCTTCTGTGTACACATGATTATCTATTAAAGCCCCTGCCTTATCTAGCAATTCCCCATCCTCCTTTTAAAATTAATCCCTCTTGTTAATGTACTATGTATAACGTTACATATTCAATGGCATTTTCCATTCATCCCT
Organism: Bacillus cereus group sp. BceL291; assembly: GCF_051776705.1. NCBI lineage: Bacteria > Bacillati > Bacillota > Bacilli > Caryophanales > Bacillaceae > Bacillus > Bacillus cereus group sp. BceL291. Next base: position 7,361 of record NZ_JBPWAP010000054.1, read on the forward strand.
TTCATTCTAAAAAACTTTCTAATCATACTCGACTTATCCCATGCTATATTAAAAATACTACTATTCACAATATGCAAGGAGAAAACAATGAAAAAACAGGCTAATAGCAGCCTGTTTCCCTTTACACTTCTTCTACTATCCTTCCCCTTCTCTTTTTACTCAAAGCTCTTCCTTCCCAAAACAACAAACTTACGAAAGCACAAATTAAAATAATTGGCACACTTGCTTTATATAAATCTGTAAAACTCATTGCCATCTGATTCTTGGCATAATGATTCACATCATTCGAAAATGTGAGTACCTCTTTCTTTATACTTTCCTCTTGTTTTTCAACTTCTTTTGTTACTTGCCTCATAACTTCTTCTCTTTTTACATCCCTATATTCTACTGGAACTTTTCTTAATATTTCATCCGTCTTGTCGCGAATCAATTCTTCCTTTTTCTCTTTACTTAATCCCATTGTCATTGCATTTTGTTTCTTATTTATATTCGACTCTAAACTTTGATTCTCTATTTTTTCTTTAGTCATTTGTAAAATTTCAGTTTGCTCAGTACTATTCACATGAATATTCCGCACCTTTTCTTCTGCATAATGATATACTTTTTCTTTATTTATAGTTAAATTATGAGTTAAGTTAGAGACAAATATTGCGACCGCCAATACAATTCCAACCTGTCGTAACATTGATACAACACTTTGAGAAGCAGTTAATAATTCTCCTTCAAACGAAGACGCACTTAAAACTGTAATTGGCCCCACTACTAAGCCATATCCGACACCTAATATCATACATGGAATAATAATTTCTATATTTGTTGAATGAACATCAATCATTTGCAACCAATAGTAGGAAAGCCCCATAACAAGAAATCCTGACAAAATAATAGTTACTTTTCCGAGTTTTTTAATTAAAGTTGCTGCAACTGGTGAGACAAAAAATATCATCGCTGAAATAGGTGTCACTAAAAAAGCCGCTTCAATTTCCGTTCGACCTTGTAGTTTCGTCAAGAACGTTGGAAGCAATACAGTAACTCCAATTAAAAATAAATTACTCAATATAACAACGATTGACGCTCCGACAAACATTCGATCTTGAAATAACTTTAAATTCACCATTGGGTTATGAATCTTTCGTTCTACTAAAATAAATAGAATAAGAGAAATAGTGCTAATTGCATAACAAGACAAAGCAATATTACTTTGCCATCCCCATGTATTACCTTTTACTAATATGAGAGTAAATGAAAAAATTGCTGTGCTACTTAATAGTAGTCCTATCCAATCTATTTTTGAGATAATACGTTCTTCATTTTTTATTTGTAGCATGATGCAACATAACACGATTCCTATTATACAAACCGGAACATTAACGAAGAACACCCATCTCCATCCTAAATTTTGCGTAATAATTCCACCTATTACTGGCCCCATAGCAGCTGACAATCCTTGTGTTACTCCTAAAATTGCAAGTGCAACATGCCTTTTAGCTAACGGCATAGCTGATACACCAATTACCATACTTGTTGGAAATAAAATTGCTGCCCCAATACTTTGTATAAAACGAGAAAAAATAAGAAAATCACCTGTATTAGCAAAAGCGCAAAGTACCGATCCACCCCCAAAAATCACCAGACCAAGAATATACATCTTTGCTTTTCCAAAGATATCAGCTATCCGCCCTAACGGAATGGCAAGTACTGCAATCGTCATTGTATAAACATTTAATACCCAAGACATCTTTTCTAATGAAGTATTTACACTCGATTGTATTGCCGGTAAAGCTATATTCATAATTGTCGTATCAATCATACAAAGAAAGATACCTAGACACATTAAAAAGACAATCTTAATACCCTTTGATTGCTCCATCTTTATATACCCCTTTATTTATTGTGAATGCGTTTTTCACTCTTCTGTTTTATTGTTTTCTTTCGCCTCTAACTCTTCTAATTTTTTCTTCAAAGTCTCCACTTGTGCACTATACGATGCAATACCTACATCTAGTGAAATTTCTTCGACGAAAGTAATACCTATTCTCCACTTTTCATATTTCAATCGAAGATCTGCAATGTACGCTTCTTTTCTTTCAATTTCATCTTTAATCCATTTTTTTATTGTTACATCATCACTATAGTTGCCAAAATACATTCTCATTAAAAAATCCGAACGTAAAACATCCTTCTCTATAGGCGTCTGCATGTATTGATAAAATTCTTCACGCCCCTCATCTGTAATAAAGTACATTTTCTTATTCGGTTTTCCCTCTTGCATGACAACCTCTTTTTTTATTTTCCCTTCATTCTCCAATTGCCGTAATGTTGGATAAATCATTCCAAAACTTCCATCAAAAAAATGAGTAAATACGTCTTCAAACACAATTTTAATATCGTAACCAGACAATTCCTTTTCCATTAATAAACCTAAAACAACATCTCTTCCCTTCAAAGTAAAACCCCCACATAGTATATAATCAATAATCATATTAACATTGTTAATATGATTATTGATTATATACCTTATTCTGTTAATTGTAAAATGTTTCTAAATAAAAAAGCCCCATAATTTGGTTTCACCAATTCACAGGGCCATTTTCTTATTTACTCTTTAACACCTACACCTTGCAAAACTTCAATATCCTCTTTCATTTCATAATAATAAGAAGGCAATTCTATACCATGTTCTAAGAAATAATCCTCAATGAATGAAATAATAATTTTTAACGTTTTCACACGAGCATACAATTTATCGTTACTTTCAATAATATGCCACTTTGCATTTGGCTTACTTGTTTTTTCAAACATGTCTTCCATTGCTTCAACATACTCATCCCATTTTTCACGATTACGCCAATCTTCGTCTGTAATTTTCCATCTTTTCAAAGGATTTTTCTCTCTATCTTTAAATCTCTTTAACTGTTCCTCTTTACTTATATGGTAGAAGAACTTCCCTATTATGTAATGGTCATCTGTTAGTAGTTTTTCAAAATCATTAATCTCATCATATGCTCTCATCCACTCTTCCTTTGTAGCAAATCCTTCAACACGCTCAACTAACACACGACCGTACCATGAGCGATCAAAAATGGTGATTTGCCCGTACTGTGGAATTTTGCGCCAGAAACGTTGCAAATAATGGTAACGTTTCTCATGAGGTGCAGGCGCTCCAATTGGATTTACTTGGAACCCACGCGGGTCAAGATGTTCCGTCACCCGCTTAATTGCCCCACCTTTACCAGCCGCATCCCATCCTTCCATAACAAGCATAACCGCGATTTTTTCTTCTTTCAAAATTTGCTGTAATGCTAATAAGCGCCTTTGATATTTTTCTAATTTCTTATTGTACTTAGATTTTGATTCAATTTTTTTCGTTAAGTCTACTTTAGCAAGATGTCCATTTTCCATAAAACAAATCCCCCTTGTTGTATGATAATGTTATTTTAACATATTTTTGGTAATTTTTTCATATCCTAAAAAAACTGTGTAGAAACATCTCTACACAGCTTCCTTCTCTAATTTCACATATATAAGCACATTTAACTACATTAAAATAAATAATTTATACTGAACTCTTAGTATATTCTTTTTATTAAAACGTAAAAATAGCCCTTTTAAAAAGGGCAGCAATCTAAGTATAGAAAAACAAATTTATTCTTTTTTACTACATACGTAATTATGCCGGCTATAAGAGTATTGAATAAGATATTGATTCACTACTCTTATAGCCACTTTACATTATATGGTATATTTACTCGTAAAAAGAAGATAATAACAAGTAAATCCATTAAAGAATGGGAGCTCTAAAAAAATGAAACGAAAAATATTAACTCTCTTTACACTTTTATGCTTAGCACTACCAATACAAGCTAGTGCTTACACATTTCAGTCACTACCGATTGCGTCAAAGTCTAAACAATGGTATGTCGAAATTGATAAATCTCATAACTCAAACAAGCAAGCAATCCAGCCAAAGCAAGGTGTATTTGATACGTATAGTTTACTCGTAAAAAACATCGGTCATGATGTATCAAACGTATCTGTGGAAATACTTGATAACAACCCTACCTCTAAAGCTACCTTTAAACCTACTACACCTAATGAAAATATTTCTAAAAGTCATACAAGCTTTGACTACATGGTATTCCCATTAGACTTTAATAGTCATAATTTTAAAGTTGTAACCACTTGGGAAGAAAAGAATTTCTCTTACAATGGCCATCCGGTAAATGAAGGTAAAAAAATGAAACAAACATTTTTATTTAATGAAGACTAAGTCCTAATTTCTTTAGGGCTTAGTCTTTCTTATGGATACCAATCGATACAGCACTAAAGCTTCCTATGCAAGATTGGTTTAAAGAAAGATTCCCATTATTTTTTGAAAAAGGCACCTTTGAAATTCAACGTGTTTGGGATAATGAGCTAGATAAACAAGTTGCTATAACAATTACACATACGTAAAAAAGCTTGGAATTTCTCCAAGCTTTTCTTACTTCTCCTGTACTTTCTTAATCTTATAATCAATTTCTAAAAACTTAACTCCAAATATCCACATTCTATGATTAGCTTCTAGTATGTGATCCGTGCGCTCTTTTATAATAAAAGTCTCTGCTAACGGTAAACGGATTGTCAAGAACCGAGTATGTAAATAAATCCCCTCATCTCCCTGACCATTTTCTCTTAACTTACTAGTAATAATTAAATCATGACTATCATTATATAGTTTCAAAATACCAGTCATATTCGAATAAGGTAAAGGTAAGGCGATATTCATATATGTCTCATTCTTATTTGTATGCTTTGAATAAAGAGCTACAAAAATAGATTTACCTGCTTCATTTTTTCTTAGCCAAGCCCTTACATTCTCTCTTCCATCTTTCTCATCTATTACACTAATGATAGAGCCATGCATCGTTTCCCAATTGCCGCCCATTCCTAAATGTATTTGTTCTACACGCTTACTCATTTTCTCATAGCAAAGTGCGAACGGACGGAACCAACGAGCCCATTTAATATTCGATTGCAATTCATACTCTACTGTATTTTCATAAAAATGAATAATACTTAAAGGAACCTTCGTCACATCAAATGCCTCACTATGAAAGTCATTTACTTTATCAACTAAACCGTTGTATTCCTTACTGTCTACTAAATTGCTGCTATATAAATAAGCCTCACCAATTGCCACATTTCCTCTTAACTTACTCATTGGTTTCCCATAGTATTTATAATTCGGAACACTCTTTTCAATCACCCAGCCGATAAATGCCGGTAACGCTACTCCAATTCCGTTGACAACACCATGAATCCAAACCATTTGAGCAATTGTAATCGTCAAGACATGCTTCAAATTCCCGTATGAATATATAAGTGAGAACATAATTGTAACCATGAGTGTACTAGACGAAACGATTAGAAGAATCTTTGCACTGATAGCATTAAATTTTGCTCTCCAAACGTAAAATCCATACCCATAAATTGCACATAAATATAGGAACACTGCAAAAAATTCAAATATTCTTGAGTATGTAATTCCTATTGCAACTGTCATAGGTGAAATCATGATGATAAACATAATAGCATCATACACTTTACTTCTCTTTTCTCTTTTTCTCCCTATTAAACCAGCTGATAATGGCAATAGAAACGCCGAATAATGAAAATGTGCAGCTGTGAGTAAAACAATGTCAGAGCTAAAATGCATAATTGAAAGTTTTGCTACTGAAGCAGAAAACCAACAACCACCTAAAAACAAATAAATAAACGCACTATCTATGGCGATCTCTTCTAACGGCTTCCATCCTCTTTCTAGCAATCTACTTACACCAAATAACGCAACAATTCCTGTATATACAAACCAAACTAGCGCAAATACATATTGATTTGTGACGAAAGCTAGCATTGCACAAATTGCTGCGATTGGATATAAAAATGATACGGATTTATAAAATAATAATTGCGATCCATCTCTTTTTCTTTTATCAATAATACAAAATGACATTGGTATAAATAATAAAACAGATAATAATATAATTGCTTCAACAGGATTTATATTCGACCACTCACATATTAGAAAAACAACATAGCAAGCAAGCCCAAATATTATATTTTTCATATCGTTTATTCCCTTTCCACAAATGTTCCCTTATATGAAAAAAGTGAACCAATTAACGGGTTTCGTACTTGTACATGAATTCGAAAACACTGAAGTGTTTCATCATAACTTTCAACAATTTTTGCCTCACCATACAAAAATTTTGGTAACGGCATTTTTCTTCCAAACATATAAAACCATTGTTTCTTTGAAGAAATATGCATTGCCCCTAACTCATCGATATGAAAATGCAGTGTAGAAACGAGTAAATGTGGTTCGCCAAAATAATCTACAATTTCATTTTCGTTTTCATCAAACTGCATAACTGCATTAAAATATCTTTTCTTATTTCACCTATTGATTCCCCTTCTCCAACTATTTCAAGCCCAAATCCAATCTTTGTTTTATACAAAAACTTCTGTGGTTCTCCTTCTTTTTTCTCTAAATACGAAATTTCAGTAAAGCGAGCATCCCACTCTGTATGTATATCTGGTTCTTGCGTATATTCCCATAATTTTTCCATCGTCGTGTTCATTTTTGTCGCAACATAAATAGGCTGTTTCCTTTTCATTCTCCCCACCTCCTATGCACTATAACTTTAATGTACATGCAATGAATTTATTTTGCTACATTTTTCACAAACTTCCTCAGAAAAAAGAAAGAATTTTTAAAATATATATAAAACACTTGATTCCACGAAAAATTTAAATTATTATAAAACAAATGTTACCAACAACTTCATAAATCAAACACTCTCGCCTAAAACGTGAGATAGAGGTTGCGATACTTATGAGTATTCTAATGGAGACACAGAGATGTCTATGAACTTAGATGAAAGGAAGTATTGCCGAAATTGATAAATTTCTCTGCATTTATCAATTGGGGCTGTTTTCGAATAGAAACAGAACTGTCATATGTACAGACGTGTACGTATGAAGAGCTATCTACAAAAAGAGATATCATTTTTTTATGATATTCCTTTTTTGGCGGTTTTTTTATTAGCTCCGTTTTCTGTTTCCCTTTTCCTGTAACAGCACCATCCTCACTTATTTGAGATGGTGTTTTTTGTTTGTCTTTCTGGTAACTACAGGAGTATTGGGGATTTATATATTTCCTAATCTATTCTTAAAAATAGACGAAAGAAGGAATTTGTAATGGAAACAATTGTTCAAAAATTTGGTGGCACTTCTGTCGGAAGCGTCGAACGCATTCAACATGTAGCAAATTTAATTATTGAAGAATATGAACGAGGTCATAGCATTGTCTCTGTCGTTTCAGCAATGGGAAAAAGCACAGATGAACTTGTCGCACTCGCTAACGCTATCACAAAAAATCCAAGTAAACGTGAAATGGATATGCTTCTATCTACAGGAGAACAAGTAACTATTTCATTATTAACAATGGCACTGCAAGCAAAAGGCTATCATGCAATTTCATTAACAGGGTGGCAAGCAGGTATTACGACAGAATCTGTACATAGTAGTGCACGGATTACTGACATTCATACAGATCGTATTCAATCTTATCTTGCTGAAGGTACGATTGTTATCGTAGCTGGTTTCCAAGGTATAAGTGTAGAAAATGAAATTACAACGCTTGGCCGTGGTGGCTCTGATACGACTGCTGTCGCATTAGCTGCTGCACTTAAAGCAAAAAAATGTGATATTTATACGGATGTGACAGGTGTATATACGACGGACCCACGAGTTGTAAAAGATGCTTACAAATTAGACGAAATTTCTTATGACGAAATGTTAGAGCTTGCTAATCTCGGTGCTGGCGTATTACACCCGCGCGCTGTTGAGTTTGCTAAAAATCATAATGTAGTTTTAGAAGTTCGCTCAAGTATGGAACAAGAAAACGGAACAATTGTAAAAGGAGAATGTAACATGGAACAACAATCAATCGTTAAAGGTATTGCATTTGAGGATAACATTACACGTGTCACAATTAAAGGATTAGAACAAGGCTCGCTTTCAACAGTTTTCTCTACATTAGCAGCAGCACACATTAATGTAGATATCATCATTCAAAGTATTACAAATGAAGGAACTGTACACCTCTCCTTCTCCATTCATTCGAATGATTTAAGAGAAACTTTAGAAGTTTTGGAACAAAATCAAGAAACTCTTCACTATGAATCTGTAGAACATGAAAATCACTTAGCAAAAGTATCAATCGTAGGATCTGGCATGGTATCTAACCCAGGTGTCGCTGCAAATATGTTCACTACTTTAAAAGAAGAAGATATTCATATTAAAATGGTAAGTACATCAGAAATTAAAGTGTCTGTCGTTATTGACCGCCTTCATTTAGTAACAGGCGTTGAGGCGCTGCATCAATCATTTATGGCGAAAATTGAGCCTTTAGTGCAAATGAGCTAATCTGATATATTTAGTAATGCTAAAAAAATCATATTAATGTATTACCTTCCTATTAAATAAAAAGCTGTTCGTTAACACGGTGCTATATGACATATTAAAAAACACCTTGTCACATTTTCCTATACTGTGACAAGGTGTTTTTGACTGAAAGGAATTTGTAACTACTTAGTAGTATAATTATGAGGATAATTAAATAATAGACTTTTATACATAAGGAGATAAGACTATGGCAAAAAACAAATTACTACGAATGGACAATGTCAGCATCGTTGTAGAATCCCTTGATAACGCAATCTCTTTCTTTGAGGAGATTGGCTTGAATCTCGAAGGTCGAGCCAATGTCGAAGGTGAATGGGCTGGTCGCGTAACTGGACTCGGTTCTCAGTGCGTAGAGATCGCTATGATGGTCACTCCAGATGGCCACAGCCGAATTGAACTTTCGCGATTTCTCACCCCACCTACTATATCAGATCACCGAAATGCTCCTGTAAACGCCCTCGGTTATCTACGCGTCATGTTCACCGTTGAAGACATTGACGAAATGGTATCGAGACTCACTAAGCATGGTGCAGAGCTCGTTGGTGAAGTAGTTCAGTATGAGAACTCGTATCGTCTCTGCTACATTCGTGGAGTCGAAGGAATTTTAATCGGTTTAGCGGAAGAACTCGGTAATAAATAAGTAATGTTTTATAAAAAAGAGGGAATAGCTCTATATTTAAGCTATTCCCTCACTTCTATTAAAACAGATGAATGTTTTCTTTTTTACAAGCTGCACGTAAATCGTCAGGCCATACAGAAGATTGAACTTCACCGATATGTGCTTTACGTAAGAAGTACATGCACATTCTTGATTGTCCAATACCACCGCCGATTGTTAATGGTAGTACGTCTTCTAGTATACCTTTATGGAAATCATACTCACGTTTGAAGTCTTCACCAGTTTTCGTTAACTGCTCATCAAGTGATTTACTATCAACACGAATTCCCATTGATGATAATTCAAATGAAGATTGTAGTACTGGGTGCCAGAATAAAATGTCACCGTTTAATTTCCAATCGTCATAATCAGCTGCGCGTCCGTCGTGCTTTTCACCTGAACGAAGTGCATCACCAATTCCGATAATGAAGACTGCACCATGTTCTTTCGCAATTGCATGTTCACGATCTTTCGGTGTTAATTCTGGATATTTATCTTCTAATTCTTGAGAAGTAACGAAAACAATTTCTTCCGGTAAATACTTTCCAAGGAACGGATATTTTTCAAATAAGTGATCTTCTAAATCTTTGAATATTCCATAAATTGTTTGTACTGTTTTTTGTAAATATTCAACAGTACGCCATTCTTTTTGAACGATTTTTTCCCAATCCCATTGGTCAACATAAATGGAATGCGTTGCATCAAGTTCTTCATCACGACGAATCGCGTTCATGTTTGTATATAAACCTTCACCAGCTTCATATCCGTATTCATGTAATGCAAATCGTTTCCATTTCGCTAGTGAATGAACAATTTCTAATTCTTCTCCTGAATGTAACATATCAAATTCAATTGGACGTTCTACACCGTTTAGGTGATCGTTTAATCCTGATTTTTTCGTTACGAATAATGGTGCAGATACGCGGAATAGTTCAAGGCGTTTTGCTAATTGGTCCTCGAAAAATGTTTTAACTTCCTTAATTGCAATTTGAGTCTCTCTTACTGTCATTAATGATTGATACATGGTGGTTTCCTCCTAAAATGTTTGGATGTTGTGAAAAGAAGCCAACAAAAAAAGCCCTTCTTTCCCAAAAAACTGGGACGAAAGGCTTTGGTTCCGCGGTACCACCCAAATTAGCAACAGAGGTTGCTCACTTATACAATACGGAGATGAAATATCTCGATACTGTTCTTCTTGTAACGGCGAAGTTCCCGGCTAAGTCTACTTTCCTATAAAGGATTTCGGTTAGCAACTCCAGGAGGTTCTTCATAATAGGCTTCGTATCAGGCTCACACCACCCCTGACTCGCTTAAACTACGTCCTACTACTACTCGTCCTTTCATAGTCGTTTTGTTGTCACATCTCTGAAACATTTTATTAATGATTATTCTATACAAAAAATAAAGAAAGTCAACAAAAAGTTTTAAAATATTTTTCAATTCTTTATTTTACGGCTTTATTGATTGTTGTTAATTTAACATCTTTACTTTTTCTGCCTCGTCAATCCAAAAAATGTTTCACTGACCGAAACTAACGTATACACAATAATTAATGTGATCGTTCGGAATATAGAATCCGCAGTATTTCTTATTATTTTCATTTTCTTTATAATTCCTTTCAGTTTACTTGCAATTTCATGATATACTATAGCATTCAAGCAGTTTATTTTTACTTAAAGCAATCATAGTCATTTATAAAGAGTATTTTCTAAATCATTGACTATTATCAAATAAGATTTTTAAATAACGGAGTGATCATATGAGTAAAACGAAGGCAAAACCGAAAAAAGGTGTAGGACAAGGTACAGGAAGTAAAGGATGGAACCGTTGGCAATCAAGTGCAAAGAAAAAGGCAGCTGCAAAGCCATACAAAAGTAAAGGTACAAAGAAGTAATTTAAATAACATTTGATTTCTTTACTTTGCACAAAACAAAATATAATTATTACAACAAAAAGCTATGCTTTCACATGTGAAAGCATAGCTTTTTCATATTAAATCATTAAAATATCTCGTATTTCTTCCTCCGTGATGGATGCTAATTTTTCTTCTCCCGGCTCAATCACTTCAGCAATTAAATTTTTCTTACTTTCTTGCAGTTCATACATTTTCTCCTCAATTGTTCCGTGGGCTACTAGCTTTATAACTTGCACTGTATTTTTTTGTCCCATTCGATACGCTCTATCGGCCGCTTGTTGTTCAACAGCTGGATTCCACCATAAATCGTATAATATTACTGTATCTGCACCAGTTAAATTAAGTCCGGTACCACCAGCTTTTAAGGAAATGAGAAATAGATCTCCTTCTCCTTCGTTAAACCGATCGCACAGCTCTACACGTTCCTGCGCTGGTGTACTCCCGTCTAAATAAAAGTATGGAATTGCTTGTCGATTTAACTCACGACCAATAATGGAAAGCATCTTCGTAAATTGAGAAAAAATTAATATTCTCTTTCCTGTACTTCTACATTCCTCTAAAATCTCTAACAGTTGTTCAAATTTAGCTGAACTTCCTTTGTAATCATCAACAAATAAAGCGGGATGACAACAAATTTGTCGCAATCTCGTTAAACCAGCTAAAATTCTAATTTTATTTTTACGTAACGTATCTTTGTCTAAATGCTTTAACGTTTCTTCCCTTAGCTTCGCTAAATAAGCAGCATAGAGACTCTTTTGATCGGGTAATAACTCCGATGATTGTAAGTGCTCTATTTTCTCTGGCAACTCATTTAATACGTCCCCTTTTAATCGTCTTAATACGAATGGTTTCACTCGCTTCGCTATATCTTCACGCCTTAAATCACCGAACTCTTTTCTTCCTGGTAATAATTCTGGGAAGACGACATGGAAGATAGACCATAGCTCTTCTAATGAATTTTCTACAGGTGTACCCGTTAGCCCAAAACGGTATTCAGCTTGAATTGTTTTCACAGCTCTTGCCGTTTGCGTTGTAGGGTTTTTAAACGCCTGCGCTTCATCAAGGAATAGTGTATGAAATGGTCTTGCATACAATCTTATATCTCTTCTCAGTAATGGATATGACGTAATTACGACATCAAATTCCGTTATATCTTTCAAAATTTTCCGGCGCTCTGCTTGGTTTCCATCTGCAATAACTGCTCTAATATGCGGGGCGAATTTTTTCAATTCACTAAACCAATTATAAACAAGAGATGATGGTGAAACGACTAATATAGGTAGTTTCTTTTCTCGAATCTCAGGCAAAACAGAATCTATAAAAGCAATGCTTTGCAACGTTTTTCCAAGTCCCATATCATCTGCTAAAATACCCCCAAAACGGTAATGAGCAAGTGTTTTCATCCATTCGAACCCATATACTTGATACTTTCTCATTTCTGCATTTAAAGTATTTGGCACAGCAAACTTTAATTTTTTCGGGTTTTGAATGTTTTCTACTAACTCTTGAACAGAATCATCTAAACTTAAAACATTGCCTTCATGAAGTCCGTTCATCCATTTTACACTCCGAATAAGTGGAACATTTACCTCTTCTCCATGTAAAAATTCTTTCCGAATACCTGATTCTTTTATAAACTGATTAATTTCATTAAACTCTTTACTCTCTAGTGATAAAAACGAACCATTCGCCAATCGATAATATTTACGTTTCTCTTCAAGGGCCGCTAATACACCTTTAATTTCTGCTTCTGGTATTCCTTTTATATCAAAACGAAATGACAACCAATCAATTCGTTCTTTTCTTCTCACTCTAATAAGAGGAACTGCATCCCCTTTACTAATTCGCAATTTAATTGCTGTCGTCGCATAAATATCAACTAAACCTTTTAATGTTGGCACGACGTGATATAAAAAATTATACTCAGCTTCTTCATTATGCATAAAGTAACCGCCTTCTGTTTTTGCAAAAGCACTTTCACTCATAATGTCTAAAATCTCTTTTTCCTTTTTCTCATCACGATTAAAAACAGACGGCTGTCCATCCTCTTCTAGCGGATTAATCATGACGTTCCCATAGTGAAATTCAAGACCTGCTAATAAGCGATTTTTCACGCGATCTAAATACAATTTCGCTTTTAGCGAAGGTGTTTCAACACGATCCGATATTACTTCATCAATGTGTACAGTTCCGAGCTTCATTAATCCTGGTACAACTTTCGGGATGAAATGTTCCATCTTACTTTCTGGAATATAAAACTGATTACTGTTTGAGCGACTCATCATCTTTTGTAATTCAATAAGTCGCATACAATCTTCAATGTGTAAGTGATATAATTTCCCATCATAAAGTGCATTGTTATACATATCCATAACTTGTACACGATTTAAACCATCTATATGAAGTGTAAATCCGCCATTATTTCCCTTCGTAAATTCAAAGTGTAACGGCAACAACCCTTTTGAAACTTGTAATCCCTGAAACAGTTGTTCATTTTGTTTCAGCTGTACATATTCAACTTTAGAAAGTGAAAAGAGCATATCTTTCCATGAAGCTGGTGGTATAAATATCATACTTTCATCTTGTTTCGTATGTACTTCTAGCGTATCTTCATACATTTTTTCGTTATGATACATTTTAATGAGCTGCTGAATAATTGCATCCGTTTCTTGTTTAAAACTATGTACATCTGGTGTATATGTAAATTCATTTGAACAATGAAAAGATTCCCTTTTCTCCACCTTAGAAAGAAATTCTCTAATATGATTTATGAAATATACTTTGGCAAGTTTCAATTGAATTCCAAGAAGAGCCCCACCACTTCTCGTAGCTACTGGTGTACATATAAACTCAATATCTAATATTTCACGTGTATCAAAACGGTGTTGTTTACTTTTTGGCCTCAGTGGTTTGTCTGCAAACAGCTGAAACATACCACTTGTCAATTGATCATTTCTGCTACTAGTGGAGCTCATTCCACCTGTTTGTTGATTATAGTTTATTTGTATTAATACTGCTGCAACATGTTGACAGTACGTTTGAAAAGACGCTAATGAAGGACAACTACATTTTGCAACAACATCACCCTTTTTGGCTTTTGCTACTGTAACATGGAAATCCTCGTTCCCTTTTACTGTCGCCTCACAAATTTCTTTATTTTCATCGTACTGATCTATTATCACTTTATTTGATTTATAATAGGCTTCACCTCTTTTATATGAGGTCTCTCCGCACACTTCTTTAATAATCGATTTATTCAATGTGAAACTCATTGCTTTGACACTTCCTTAATATAAAACCATTTTCTCTTACTTAACATTTTACATGCTCCACGAGAAAATATAAAATGTTGATTTAACAAAAGAAGATGCTTATTTATAAGCATCTTCTTCACTCTATCTCCATCAACCTCTTCGCCTCAAAATACAACACTTGAATAAACTTTTTCGTATTAATTCGCGTATGACCAGAAGATGCGAGTTCATCTTTCGTCATTTCTGTCATCCGTTTTCTAACTACGGTAAAATCGAAAAATTTTGGAGCATAGCTTTCAAATTTTGGATTTGAAAAGTCTGTTAATCCTAAAGAAGCCAAATGATTTAACGACTGATAAATAGCTCGACGTACTCTTTGTTCAGACGCTTTTTTCTCTTTATCAATATCCGCCTCTAAAGCTAAATCCCCTAATTTTCTTATCGTAATATGATGGAAAATTTCTTTTAACGCAGGAAAGCCAAACTCAAATGTCTGTGCCTTTTCTTGACCATATAAATATTCCAGCATACTAAGTAAATCTTTACTTCCATTCTCTCCCGCAATACCGAGTTCTGATAGTAAAAAGCGCCCTAAATCCCCTATCTTTTTTCCTTCTTGCACTGGTTCAGTACGCAATTGCGGTTTTTCCCACTGAAACACGTTATTCAATGATTTTTGAATATCGTGTATAGAACGCTCCAATCTAATACGCTCCATCACTTTGCGTACAACAGATACAACTTCGATTTTATTTAATGGTTTTGTAATATAATATTCTACACCAAGTGTATATGCCTCACCTATAAGCTGCTTCGATTCCACTTGAGAAATCATAATGATTTTCCCCGTGAAAGTTGACGCAATGTGACGAACTGTTTCAATTCCGTCCCTCATCGGCATCAACAAATCAATAAATAAAATATCTACTTTTTTAAAATTTAGTTGATCCGCCTCAATAAAAGCTCCGTCATCCGCCTCACCAATTACTTCTCCAAGATCTCCATCTTCAATAATTTGCGAAAGCATCGAACGGAAAACTTCATCATCGTCTACGATATAATAAAACAAATCTATTCCCCTTCCCGCTTTAAACTACCCTCTGGTAAACAAACGATAAACTTACATCCTCTTTTATTTTCTCGGCCTTCTAATCTCACTTCTCCGCCTAGCTCTGTTACCATTTCATTTATGTAAGAAAGCCCAATACCAGTTGACGGTGTTCCCGTTTGATCATACTTGGAAGTAAATCCTGGCTTAAATACTAATTTCTTATATTTTTGTGCAATACCAGGTCCATCGTCAATTACTTCAAAAAATATATGTTGATCTCTTTTATATAGCTTAATAATAATGACACCTTTATCTTCAATTGCTTCAACTGCATTTGCAGTGAGGTTATTAAAAATTGATAGAACTGTATACACGTGGTATGCAGCATGCTCACCTTCTATATGTTTAGAAAAACGTATATCCTTTTCTAGCATTTCAGCATACTTCTCGTTTATTCTAACAATCATTTCTGCTAACTCATGTCCTTCTACATATTCAGCCACATTTTTATCTAATAACAGTTTAGATAATCCTGCAAATATCCTTTGATTATCCTTTTTTATTTCATGCACTTCCCCCGCTATTTTCAATGCTGTTTTACTACTTGAATCAGCGCTTACTTGTAAATTCCGATATAGTTGATATGCTTCTTGTGTAATTAACTCCGCATTTTGTAACGTCTTTTTCAAATGAACAGATTCCACATATAAATTAGAAAGATGCATTAACATATTTTCATTTTCTTTTCGAACTTGCGATTCTTTTAATTTCGTTTCATATAAATTCATCATATTTAAAAAACCAAGTGCAAAGAAACTACGAAAAATAGCAATAATGATGAGTTTATTTACTTCAGAAATCGTTATTGTTGTACCTAGTACTAACATGTGATAAAACGCAAGTTCTGACATACTTGCAACAATTTCAATTGAAATTCCAAGGCATCCAATAATGATTGGTTTCTGATGGAACTTATTTACCCTGCAAAGCGAAAAAAAACTGCCATAAATAAAATAATAGAAGAACACAGGATAACGCAAATAAAATGATTCTGTCATATGAAATGAACCTTGCATGATCCAGTCAAGACATACTCGGAATAAGACTACAGATATACCAACAAGAATACCTGCAACTCCTGCTGGTACTCTTCTTAAAAATAATAATAAAAAGAAGAATAGCGGTGTACCGAAGCTAACTCGAAACGTATCATTAAAGGGATGAAAGTTCAGCTCCCCAGCAATCGGAACAACGACCATTAATATAATTAAAAGGGACATATCTTTCTTCCATAATTGATTCCAATTCAAAGGTGACACTTCCTATACTTTTTTTCAGTAGTAAAAGCGAAAGCCCGCTTATTGTTATAAACGGGCTTTTTTTCTATATTCTAACCTTTTCTACCGCTTTTATTTGGCGATACTCTGGCTTCCACATTGCTTCTTTCACTGCCATCTTGATATCGTTATCACTTAAGTTCACTCTTGCAACACCTTCTGCAACTGCAACTTTAGCTACTTCAATTGCAACCATTTCTGAGATATTACGTAATTCTTCGACCTCTGGTAAAATAGGTGCTCCTGGCTGACTTGTATCTACCATACTTGCAACTGCTTCAGCAGCTGCTGCGAACATTCCATCCGTCATGACACTTGCTCGTACTACAATTGTTCCAAGACCAAGACCTGGGAAAATAAGTGCATTATTTGATTGTCCAATCACATACGTTACACCGTTATATGTAACTGGTTCAAATGGACTTCCTGTTGCAACTAACGCTCTTCCTTCTGTCCACTCGATTAAATCTGCTGGTTTTGCTTCAGCAAGTGGCGTCGGATTCGACATTGGTAAAATAATTGGTCTTTCTACGTGAGAAGCCATTTCTTTAATAATCTCTTCTTTAAATGCACCTGCAACAGTAGATGTACCAATTAAAATTGTCGGTTTTACATGTTTCACAACTTCAGCAAGTCCGATCACATCATTTTCTTTCCACTCACTTACTTCTGCTTCTTTTCTTGCGTACGGAATTTGGAAATCAAGAAGATCTTCCATATTATCTGTAACTAACCCGTTACGATCAATACACCAGAAACGCTTATATGATTCTTCTTCAGATACGCCTACGCGGACCATCGCATCTCTAACTTGATCTGCGATACCGATTCCAGCCGTACCAGCACCAAATACAACAACGCGGTGTTCACTTAGCGGTACACCAGAAGCTTTCACTGCCGATAATACTGCCGCAAGTGAAACTGCACCTGTACCTTGAATATCATCATTAAACGTACAAACATCATGACGATATTTATCTAAAATTTTTCGTGCGTTACGAGAGCTAAAGTCTTCCCAATGTAAAAGTGCTTTCGGGAATTGTTTGTTTACCGCTTGTACAAACGTATCAATAAATTCATCGTAAGCTTCACCTGTTATACGAGGGTGACGATTTCCAATATAAAATGGATTGTTTAATAGCTCCTCACGGTTTGTACCTACATCTAAAATTACCGGTAATACACGACTAGGATCGATTCCAACTGCAGCAGTGTAAACAGCTAATTTTCCGATTGCGATGTTAATACCACCAACGCCCCAGTCACCAATTCCTAATATGCCTTCTCCATCTGTTACAACGACTAAATCAATGTTCTCAGCTGTTGCACCGATATTCGTGAATGCTTCTTCGATACCTGATGGATCGTTAATTGATAAATAAACACCACGTGGTTTACGATATTCATGACTATATCTTTGAATTGCTACACCGACAGTTGGTGTATATACAATCGGTAACATTTCACGTAAATGATCTGTTAATATACGATAAAATAATACTTCATTTCGATCATGTAACGCAGTTAAGTATACATTCTTTAATAAATCATCCGGCTGAGAACTAAATTGTTCGTATGCTCGGCGTGCCTGTTCTTCTAACGTTAAAACCGCTGGCGGTAATAACCCTTTTAAACCTAACTCTTCTCTTTCATTTTGTGTGAAAGCTACCCCTTTATTTAAAAGTGGTGTTGATAATACTTCTGCTCCTCTTAATGTTGTTTCTAATGCACCATTAGAAGCTACTGTAAACTTGCTCATAACATCCCTACCTCTATTCATATATAGCATTTCTATATTGTAAACAAAAAAGAGGGGATTGTCCCCCCTCTTCTTTTAATTTTTCTTTAAAAGAGTTGCTCCTGCAATCCCTGGATGTGTCATTTCGAATGGATCTAGAATTAACTCTAAGTCTTCTTGTGACAATACACCATTTTTCACACAAAGTTCTCGAACGGATTGGCCTGTTGCAATTGCTTCTTTCGCAACGCGAGCTGCTGCTTCATAACCGATATGAGGGTTCACGGCTGTAATAATTCCTACACTTTTCTCAACATACTCTTTTAAGCGATCTTCATTCGCTTCAATTCCTTTTAAGCAATTATCTGTAAAGGCACGGAAACCGTTATTCATAATGCTAATCGATTGAAGTAAGTTGAAAACAAGTACTGGTTCCATAACGTTTAATTCTAATTGTCCTGCTTCTGAAGCAAGGCAAATTGTATGGTCATTACCAATTACTTGGAACGCAATTTGATTAATTACTTCTGGCATAACAGGGTTTACTTTCCCTGGCATAATAGATGAACCTGGTTGACGAGCTGGTAACATAATTTCCGCTAAACCAACACGCGGACCTGATGCCATTAAGCGAAGGTCATTCGCAATTTTAGACATATTCATCATACATACTTTAAGCGCTGCAGATACTTCAGTATAAGCATCCGTATTTTGCGTCGCATCTACTAAATCTTCTGCACCAACAAGCGGTAATTCACTAATTGCAGCTAAATGTTTTACAACTGCTTCAATATATTCTGGATCTGCATTTAAGCCTGTACCAACTGCAGTTGCTCCCATGTTCACTTCATATAAGTGTTGACGTGATTGCTGAATGCGTTTCATATCACGTTCAAGTACACGTGAGTACGCTTTAAATTCTTGTCCAAGGCGAATTGGCACAGCGTCTTGTAAATGTGTACGTCCCATTTTAATCACATGATCGAACTGTTCGGCTTTTAATTCAAATACATCATGCATATAACCCATCGTTTGTAATAAGCCTTCTAATGCATTTAACGTTGCGATATGAATCGCCGTTGGGAATGCATCATTTGTTGATTGGGCCATATTTACATGACTATTTGGACTAATATAATGATAGTCTCCCTTTTCCATTCCTAATAATTCAAGAGCACGATTGGCAATGACTTCATTTGCATTCATGTTCATTGAAGTACCCGCTCCGCCTTGGATTGGATCTACGATGAAATGATCATGCCATTTTCCATCAAGAATTTCTTGAGCAGCTTCTGCGATCGCACCGCCCTTGTTTAATTCCAATCTTCCTACATCTGTATTCGCAAGCGCTGCAGCTTTTTTTACAACTGCGAACGCTTTAATTAAACCTTCATGGATTTTGTATCCTGTAATTGGGAAGTTTTCAACTGCACGCATTGTTTGTACGCCGTAGTATGCATAGTTTGGTACTTCTTTTTCACCTAAAAAATCTTTTTCAATTCGAACACCATTTTTAACTTCAGTTAATGTTGCCATGATTATTCACTCCTTAACGGTTTCTTATGCTGCTTTTGTTTCTTTGACTGTTTCTACATATTGTTTTGCTTTCTCATTATCGAATTCGCCTTCCCACTTCGACATAACAATGGCCGCTAATGCATTTCCTAATACATTGACAGATGAGCGAATCATATCTAAAATGCGGTCAATTCCCGCAATTAATGCGATACCTTCTAGTGGTAACCCCATTGAACCTAACGTTGCTAATACAACAACGAACGATGCACCTGGAACTCCCGCCATACCTTTGGATGTTAACATGAGAACGAATAATAACGTTATTTGCTCCGTTAGTGACATGTGCACACCGTACATTTGTGCAACAAACAATGCCGCTAACGCTTGATAAATAGCCGATCCAGTCAAGTTAAATGTATAACCTGTCGGAATTACGAAAGAGGCAACTGCCTTTGGACAACCGAACTCTTCCATTTTTCTCATTATATTAGGTAAAACAGCTTCTGAACTTGCTGTCGTAAATGAAAGAATCAATTCTTCTTTTAAAATTTTTATTAATGTAAAAATGTTTACTCCAACCATTCGTGCATTAATACCTAATACAATCACAACGAATAGTATAACAGTTACGTATACAGCTAGCACTAGTTTTCCTAGCGGAAGTAGTGTTGCTACACCAAATTTTGCAACCGTAACGGCAATTAATGCGAATACACCAAATGGTGCAAATTTCATAACTTGATTTGTAACCCAAAACATGGCTTCGAGTACACCTTCAAAAAAGTTAAAGACAGGCTTTCCTTTTTCCCCAATTGCCGCAACTCCTAAGCCGAATAATACTGAGAAGAATATAATCGGTAATAGGTCACCTTGTGCAATCGATTCAAATACGTTTTTCGGTACAATGTGAACAATTGTCTCAGCAAAACCTTTCTTCTCTGTTGCATCTGCAGTTTGTTTATAAGAAGAAATATCACTTTGCTGTAAATTACTCATATCAACACCAGTACCTGGTTGGAATATATTCGCTGCAAGTAATCCCATTAAAATAGCAATCGTCGTAATAATTTCGAAATAAAGAATTGTCTTACCACCCAGTTTCCCAAGCTTCTTCATATCTCCTACACCAGCTACTGCAACAATTAATGCTGAAATAACAATTGGTACTACAATCATCTTAATTAAGTGAATAAATATATCCCCAATTGGTGTGATATAAGAAATCGCCGTTTTATTGCCATAAAAGACTGCCCCTACTACAATCCCTAAAACAAGCGCGACAAAAATTTGTGTTGCCAATCCGAATTTTTTCATTTATGTTCATCCCCTTCATGCGAACGCTTTCAATTTGAATTTATAAAAGCTACTCACACATCTTATAAGCGAACCTACAAAATCATACAAAAACCTACAAGTTCGTCACAAAAAATTCAAATATTTTTCTTCTTTTTTTCATTGACACCATTTTGTTAAAAAACGATAAAATAAACTTGATAAGTAATCAGATTGTTTCGTATAATCAAAAAGATATATACTTAAAACAAATCAAAATGAAAAGGAGTGGATGTTATGAAAAACTATACAAAGCAATTCGTCCTATCTTCTTCTTTTCTTTTTCATTTTCTTAAAAAGGAACAAAGGCATTCGCCTTTGTTCCTTTTTTATTGCGATCTATATAGGGGGAATTGTTATGAGGCCATATAAACGTGTCTTAATTAAATTAAGCGGCGGTGCACTTGCCGATCAAACTGGAAATAGCTTTAACTCCAAACGATTAGAACATATCGCAAACGAAATTTTATCCATTGTTGATTTAGGTATCGAAGTATCCATCGTCATCGGTGGCGGTAATATTTTTAGGGGGCATCTAGCTGAAGAGTGGGGAATTGATCGCGTAGAAGCTGATAATATCGGTACACTAGGTACGATCATTAACAGCTTAATGCTTCGCGGTGTTTTAACAAGTAAAACAAATAGAGAAGTACGCGTTATGACGTCCATTCCATTTAATGCAGTAGCTGAACCATACATTCGCTTACGTGCAGTCCACCATTTAGATAACGGCTATATCGTTATCTTTGGAGGCGGAAACGGGCAACCGTTCGTGACAACAGATTATCCAAGTGTACAAAGGGCTATTGAAATGAATAGTGATGCCATATTAGTCGCAAAACAAGGTGTCGATGGTGTTTTTACAAGTGATCCAAAGCATAACAAATCAGCAAAAATGTACAGCAAACTAAACTATAATGATGTCGTTAGACAAAATATACAAGTCATGGATCAAGCGGCATTACTGCTTGCCCGGGACTACAATTTACCAGCACATGTCTTTAACTTTGATGAGCCTGGAGTGATGAAAAAAATATGTTTAGGTGAACATGTGGGGACGTTGATTAATGATGATGTTACGATGCTGGTGCATGAAAAATAATGATTTCCCACCAAAAAGGGTGCCTTTTGTAGGCACCCTTTTCTAATCCATCATCACAAATAGAACTCAACCAATCCCGCCACTTTCTCCTTACAACGCTCCCAAAAAGATAACTTTTCAAAAAACTCTTTCGTCATTTCTTTCGAATCATGAAAATCCTCTGTTAACGCCTTATTAACTTGTCCTACAATAGGACCACCATAAATATAAAAATTCATTTCATCATTTATATTGAAGCTACGCGAAGTAAAGTTTGTTGTACCAATAACGGTTAATTCATTATCAATAAGCATTAATTTGCCATGGAACATTCCTTTTTTATACCCATATACAGTAATCCCATTATTAACAGCTTGACGTATGTATGGATACGCCGCTTCTTTTATAAGAGGTAGATCTGGTTTATATGACCAAAGTATTTTTACTGTAACACCACGCTTTTGTGCTGCGATTAAAGCATTCATGGACTCTTTATTTTTTGCTATAAAATACGGCGTTGCAATTACAATGGAGTGCTGAGCTTGTTTTATGAGCTCTATATATTTTTCAGCAACGTAATGCCCATTGTAACTAGTCATAGTATGTAATGTATTCCCTTTACTAGCTTTATTCGTACTCCTCTTTATCTCTTCTTTCGTATCTCGTTTCCAATCTAAAGCGAATTGCTGTTCTAAATCTTTTGCTCCTTCTCCTTTAAGCCGTACATGATAATCACGCCAATATCCAAATCGCTTATCTTTCCCTAAGTACTCATCTCCTATATTAAATCCGCCTGTATAGCCAATATCCCCATCAATCGTCGTAATACGGCGATGATTACGATGGTGAAGTGAATAAAATCCGAATGGCAATGCAGGTTTTCTACTATATGTAAAATGCACACCACTTTCCCGCAATTCATTTATCATCTTTCTTTCAAATGATAAATCATTAATGCGATCAACTG
This sequence comes from Bacillus cereus group sp. BceL291, assembly GCF_051776705.1. Taxonomy (NCBI): domain Bacteria; kingdom Bacillati; phylum Bacillota; class Bacilli; order Caryophanales; family Bacillaceae; genus Bacillus; species Bacillus cereus group sp. BceL291. The sequence goes on from NZ_JBPWAP010000054.1 coordinate 30,723, forward strand.
ATAAATAGACGTTTACTCCTTCTTTTGCTTTCTCTTTTAATAAGTTTAAAAAAGTATGACTACTTTTATCATCCGACAAAATGAAGAAATAAGTGTAGATGGAGCTTTTGGCTTCTCTTATATCAGTAAATAATTGTTTATAAAAAGACTTCCCTTCTACATATAATTGAAAGTCACTATAATGAGGCGCATACTCTGTCGGCATGTTTTTTCCAGCTTCCATTTTCCTACCTAAGGTAACATCGATATGCATACAAATTACAATAAAAACGAAAATAGCAATAATAATAGAAGTAACTCTTAATATTTTTTTAATCATTTTGGTTTCCTTCCAATCATATTCCTTACTATTTCGTAGTGTTTCATTTAAATATGTTTTCATACGAAATGTATTTCTTATTTTTATTGATACTAAACAGTTAAAGGAGATATGAATATGAGAAAAAGAAAAACTCCTATTGTTTTTATCCCAGGTCTTTTCGGTTCAATGAGCAATATTATTATTCCCGGCACTGGTAATTGGAGTTTTGGACTTTCTGCATTTGTTTACGAACCATTCATCATGATGCTAGAAAGTATGGGCTACGAACGAAATAAAAACTTGTTCATCTGTTTTTATGACTGGCGGCAGCGTATTGTTTTTTCTACACAAAAATATTTATTACAAACGATTGCTTATGCTAAAAAGATTACAGGTTGCGATAAACTAAATTTAATTTGTCATAGTATGGGCGGCCTTCTTGGACGTTCTTACGTTCAAAGTGACGAATATAAAAATGATGTGAATCAACTTATAATACTCTGCACACCAAACGCTGGATCTCCACCAAATTATAGTTATTGGACTGGAGGCAGTCTCCCTATCCATGCCTCTTCTAAAATAAATATCGTTCATTTTTATATGGAACAATATATTTGTTACTTAAGCATCTTACATAAAATGAATAAAGTTGAGGCGATACACATTTACTTTCCAGGATTACAAGATGTTATTCCTTGTAAAGATTACGGAAATTATTTATTTATAAAATCCGACTCTTCTATTACATTTCTTCCTTATAGTAAGATGAAAACGAAAAACCCTTTCCTCGATATATTAAATACAAATAGATTTATTATACAAAAAAGAAATATTGAAACGACACTCATTGCCGGAGATGGAGAGGAAACAACTCAATATTTACAAGTCGTCCCTTCACATTCCAAACTGAAATGGACAGACGGCAAAGTCGTCGGTGATTTACTTACAAAACATGGTGACGGTAACGCTGTTCTACATAGCGTTTTTCTTCTAGAGGGAAATAAATATGTTTTGCATGCTTCACATAACGAAGTGCTCTACAAAAGCATTCCTATACTACAAAAGATACTCTAAATTTCAAACAAAAAAGGTATGGCATTAAGCCACACCTTTTCACATTAAACAAAATTTCCCGCATCATTATTTCTTCCAAACTTATAAATAGCAATTAAGAAGAATGCAATTGCGAAAGCGAATAAAATTAAAATGTTTAAATACAACTCCGAGAATGGTATTCCCTGCTGTAGTTTTGATATCGTATCTAACAACCAGCGCTGCGGAAGAAAATTAGCTACTTTTTGTACTGCACTTGGCATAATGTCATATGGGAAATAACATCCAGCAAGTAAGCATGTTGGTACAATGATCATATTTTGCATCGCATTTGCCGATGCTGAGTTTTTCGAAAAAGCTACAAGGACTAATGATATTCCAATTGCGATTAATGCAAATAGCATTAGTACGCCCATCATCACTATGAAAGGCATATTGATATTCGTATGAAAAACATTCGTTAGGAATAGGATTGTAATCAAAATTTGTACTGTTAGTATTATCATATTTACTCCGACATTAGATAATATAAACTTCTTCCCATCTATCGGCGTTGATAATAGTCTAAAGTACGTTCTATTCTCTTTTTCTTTTAAAATATGACCTGATAAGTTCGCTGCTGAAAACAGCATAAACATAATAAGGTAACCCATCGTTTGATTTGTCATATCTTTATTTTTCGAAGTATCTTCTAGCGTCTCAGTTTTCATTTTAAATGAACTTTTTTGATACCCTGCGTACATATTGTCGAATGTGCTTTGATCTGTTCCTGCTATTTTACTAATAGCTGCTATATTATCAATATAATTATATAAATATGTTTTTATAAATCCTGTTACTTGATCACCTTTAATCGATGAAATTTCAATATGCTCTGGTTTCCCTTCTCGAACACTTTTTGAAAAACCAGAATCTAATGTAATAACTCCATCAAGTTTTTTGGAAGTGAGTTTATCTTCTACTTCAGACTCCTTAACCTTACTCACATTCACATGATTTAATCCTTCTAAAAACTTTATCGTATCATTTGCTATTGGCTCATTTTCTTTATTTACAATCCCGATATTTAACGTTCCTTGCCCTGCATTTCCGTATATCGAGAAGGAAATGAGCGTCCCTATTATCGGCAAGCTAATTATAATGAGTAAACCTTTTTTATTTTTCAAAAGCACAGATAACGTTTTTTGTATGAGCCATAAAATATCCTTCATACTATAGCCCCTCCCGTCTACGTAATGCAATAATTGCAATTAATAAAAAGAGTGCTGAAATTCCAAGGTTTAAAGAAATGACTGGTAGTGCTGCCCCTACATCATTTGCATAAATAATTTTCATAACAGCTGTATTTGCCCAAGTTAATGGCGATAAATTCGTAACGAAATTTTCTTCTACTACGAAATATGCACCTCCAAAAATAGAAGCTAATTGCACAACAACCATAATAATTGCCCTAGACGCTTCAGCTGTTTTCGTGATATATCCGATTCCTAAACCGAAGCTAATTGCTAGAAAGACTTGTGTTAATAAAATAAGAAATATGATTCCAAGATGGTCGCCCCAATTCGCTTGAAAAACAAATTTACTAAATAACATGACGAGTAATATACAGAGGGCATTTGCTACTAGGCTACCAAGTACTTTTCCAATGAATATTTCAGCTTTACTTATAGGTGCAGCAATGAGACGATCTCCTGTTTTACGTATTCGTTCTCCTCGAATTAAAGAACTCGCTCCCATCGCAGCATACAGTGCAATCATCGTTGTCATTACAACCGCGTAGTAATCCATAGAACCTGGTTTTTTCGCAGCTTGTAAAGATGTTTCTTTTATATAATCATTATGGTTTCCGTTTGAAATAACTGTGCTCACCTTAGTAGGATCTACTTTTGCAACTTCGACCGCTACATTGTACTTATCAACAAATGTTGTAAGCATTCCTTCCACAATACTCCCCTCAATACTACTTTTGTCACTTCCGTAAAATTTTGCACCATCTTTATTTAACTCTACATAAGCAGCATATTTATTTTTCTTCACTTCTTCTTTCCCATCTATACTGCCGGAAGCTTTTTTAAAATGAATACCTGATTTATCCACTTCTTTCGTAAATGCTGCAAATGATTGAGAAAACGTGCTACTCGCTTCATCTTTATATAGCACTTGTATATCTTTAATCGAATGACTATCACTATTAAATGCGTTGGTTAACGCTGTTCCTAACACAAGCATAAGTACAATCGGAAATGCTAACATAAAAACTAAAGTTCTTACGTCTCTGAAATCTCTTTTAATATGCATAATTGCAATATTGAAGATGTTCAATTGATGAACCTCCCTTTACCTTTTCTTCATTTACCTTTTATTTATCTCGTAAGTTTCTTCCGGTTAACGTAAGAAATACTGTTTCTAAGTTTGGAGCCTGCTCCTCTAATGAACGAATTTCAATGTCATGATTAATGAAATGCTGAATAATTTGATTTAAATTATTTAATCCTGCATCCGAGTTTACCTTGATTACGTTCTCTTCAATTTGAACAGCTTTCACACCGTTTATCTCTTTTAACTTTTCTACATCTAAATTTTCTACTGACTTCACTTCAATCCAAATATCTTTCGTATCTGTAATAATCGCTTTTAACTGTTCTTTCGTACCTTCTGCAATCACTTTACCGTGGTCGACAATTGCGATTTTCGTACAAATCTCTTCTACTTCTTCCATGTAGTGGCTCGTGTAAATAATAGTGCTTCCCATTTCATTTAACTTCCGGACAGACTGAAGAATATAGTTTCTTGACTGCGGATCAATTCCAACTGTCGGTTCATCCATAATAATTAACTTCGGTCTATGTGCAATTGCACAAGCAATATTCAATCTTCGTTTCATCCCGCCAGAAAAGTTTTTCGGATAACTTTTATGTTTATCGCTAAGCCCCACAAATTGCAGTGCTTCCTCCACTCTCGCTTTTAGCTCAACTCCTCTTAATCCGTACAACCCAGCAAAGAATTTCACATTTTCATAGGCAGTTAACTCTTCATAAATCGCAATATCTTGCGGAACGATACCGATATTCATCTTTGCAAATCGATTATGTTTCTTTATATTTTTTCCTAGTATGCTAATTTCACCTTCATTACTTCTTAACAAACCAGCAATCATATTTATCGTTGTACTCTTACCAGCACCATTTGATCCTAAAAAGCCAAATATTTCTCCTTCTTTAATAGATAAAGACATATTATCAACTGCGATGAAATCACCAAATTTTTTCGTTAAATTTTTAATTTCTAATGTATTCATCATTTTCACCCCATGCCCATCAACTTAAGAATTTGCACTACCCCCAAGTGTCAAAAAACGTTATTCTTTCTAAAAAGCTAGCTAGAAAGGATGACATTTTTTATGAATCTTTCAATTCAAGA
>NZ_JBPWAP010000055.1:0-35103 GCF_051776705.1 Bacillus cereus group sp. BceL291
AACCTGACGGCTTTCATTCCAACTCTCGATATATTAGTTGTTATTGCTTAAATAAATTTAGGCAACACTCTCATTTCGCACTAACGTACTTATAGAGAAACGTGTCGCACCACTGGACTGCATAATATCAGGTGTTGTTTCAGAGTTTCCTCCACTCTCCACCATAATAATCCCAAGTACGTAGGGAACTAATTCAGACACACCTTGTGCTGAACATTCACTTTCTACCATTGATTGCCAACGTAACACTTGTTGTGGCAGATTCTTTGTTTTAACTGAAGCAGCTAATATACTCATTACTAAATCTCTCCTTATTTTCCTATTATTTTTTCTATAGAACTCTTAATCTACTAATTACATCTAACACTTAAATGAAAAATTTTTTAAAATTACTTCATGTTGCTCACCTTCTTTCACAACAAAAAGAGCAACCATAAAAATAGTTGCCCTTTCGTCGAAATCTTATATTACTACTATAAATCACTTTTTCAATACTTTCTGTACACTGCATGTACCCTACAAAAAGGTAACATTAAAACCCATCTACAAACTTGACAATTTTTCTTATTTCAGCATGTTTGCGTCGGATATAGCCTGTACTATAATGCAAGTCAAACGCTATTTGTTCTAAAGTCATTCCATCAACATACTTCATTTTGAGTATTTGATGATCTAATCCTGTAAACTTATTAATTAAAATCTTTAAATCAAATACTTCATTCATCTTATGTCCTAATTCATATTCAATAGCTTCAATCCGATCTTCTACTTTAGCCCCTTCCGATTCAGCAGTTAATCGTACATTTTGCAAATCCCCACTAGTCCAGCGCTTTAACTCTGCTTTTGATTTGTCTAAGTTATATTCTAAATATGTAATCTCTTCTTCTAGTTTCTGATAATCTTTGAGCCAGTCAAACATATAATAATCCCCCTACTTTTCTTTATTTAAATTCTACTTTTATTTTTATCACCAAAGATAAGCCAACCTTTATTATCAATTTAATAAAATTTATAAATATCCCTTATTATTTATATTTTTTTAATAAAGTTTTTAATCTCTTACGCTCTTCTTCAATAGTTAACTCATTATTTTGTATTGGCTGCTCTTCTGGAACTTCTTCTTTTTCATGTAACCATTCTGGTACCCTTTCATTTCGCTTGGTATTCCCTGACCCAAATTGTTTTTTATTCTTACCAAGATCAAACTGTGCATCTAACATAGCTACATCCTTGAGTGTTTTTACCTTTTTGACTTCCCAATTTTTAAGAATCCCACGTACATATCTCCACTTTGGTACATTTTCATCAATTGATCTATTTACTGCTTCCCCAATTAGTTCACTACCTAATGATTCACAAAATGTACCAAGCTCTATAATCGCTATTTCACTTAATGAAATTCTATTCTTCATTAAAAATTCATAACTTATTTTAAAATCATCATTTATTAACCTTTGTGAGATTAATTTTTGTTTATTATCATGACGATGATTTATATTTTGTATATCAGTATTTAGTTCTTTCTTACTTTGTATATTAGTATTTAGTAGCTTTTGATTTTCCACCGGTAGGTTACCAGCAACAGGTTTTCCAGCAGGTGGGTTTTCCACTGGTGGATAATCATCCACTGGGATTTCGTAAATAATTGTCTCCCACCTAACAATTTTGTTTTTTTCATCTCTAACAGGAAATCTTCTAATATATCCGTACTCTTTTAATTCCTGCATTCCAGCTCTTAAGCTATTAATACCGTCTTTTGCATGTTGCGATAACTCTTCTCTATAAAACACCCAATCATCTGGAAGTGTGAGTATGTAAGCTAATATTCCTTTCGCCTTCCAAGAAAGCCTCTTATCCTTTAGACCGGTATTATTAATAACGGAATAATTATTATCTTTTTTCACTCGAAAAATCCCCATATTATCTACCTCTCATATTTTCAAACCTTTTTTACTTACTTATTGCAACCTTTAACTTCCTCATGAAAAAATCTACTTTCCAGACTTATTAAACCAAAGTGAGGCCAAAAAGAACTTAAAGTTCGATTTATTACTAAAAAAAATATCATCTACACTCTTATCAAAAAACTGTGCAATCTTCCTAGCTGTCTCCATTGATGGCGTTCTTTCTTTTTGATCTATCATTCGAATATAGCGTTCAGTTACTCCGCAATAGCTAGCAATTTCTTTATATAAGTTTTTTTTCGGATCGTACATTTTATTTCCCATTACCCTACCTCCATAAGAACAATTAGTTCTAAATACAGATTAAAGAACTAATTGTTCTTTGTCAATGCACAAAAGAACTTTTTGTGCTAAAATAAATTCAAAGAGAACAATTAGTTCAATAGAGAGGTGAACAATATGATAGGACTTAGAATAAAATCCTTACGAAAAAAAGAGAATTTAACCCAAAAACAATTGGCAGAAAAAATTGGGGTATCCCAAAGAATGATAGGTTACTACGAATCAGAAGAGAGGTTCCCTCCACATGATGTTTTAACTAAATTAGCTGATTGCTTTTCAGTTTCAACTGACTATTTACTTGGTCGATCTGTTACAGACGAACCAAACGAACAAGTAACGCCAAAAGATGAGAAAGATATAGCAAAAAGAATGGAAGAAATAAAGAAAGATCTACAAGGCGAAGATGGCTTAATGTTCTCTGGTGAACCTATGAGTCAAGAAGCGGTAGAGTCATTATTAGATGCGATGGAGTACATTGTAAAACAAACAAAAGTAATCAATAAAAAATACGTGCCTAAGAAATATCGTAATCCAGACGATAACTGATGCAAGCTTAGGAGGGAAAACATTGAAATTCGTCATTAGAGATCTAGTCCAACAACTTAGCACCAAATACAACACGACAAACCCCTATGAGCTTGCAGATTACTTAAAAATACATGTACTAACATGGGATTTACATGAAGAAATAAATGGTTTTTATAAATATGAAAAAAGAAATCGTTTCATTGTTATTAATACTAATTTATCTCCATCTATGCAGAGAACTGTTTGTGCTCATGAATTAGGACACGCGGTTCTACATACTCATGCAAATACACCTTTCCTGCGTAAGAATACATTCTTTTCCGTTGATAAATTAGAGATAGAAGCAAATACATTTGCTGCGCTTTTGTTAATTGACAAAAAGACCATTCAACCTGGTGATACAAAAGCATGTATAGCATACAAAAATAATATTCCAGTTGAACTATTAGAATTCTATAAACCTTTTTAAAAAGGGCTGAGGTCTTATGATTCTGCCTTTTCTGACAATCAATCTTAAGCTCTAAATAACCATTACCTAAATTAAATTTGTAATGCTGTGATTTCTATAACTTCAATGAAAAAGTATTTCATATTTATACATGAAGGTACGCATTGAACTTATATTGTTTTTTTATAATAATGAGCCTAAAATATATTTTAAAGATAAACCACTATCATTACTCATTTTAAATTAAAAAAAGAATCCACAATAAGCGGATTCTTTTTTTGAGATTTTAAAGAGGATCATTAATGACCTCCATATAAACTTTGAATAGCTGAGATATCATCTTGCGCTAAATTTCTTTTAATTAAATTTGAACCAACAGTTGGAAACATAATAGACCCTTGGACATCAGAATGTTCTAAACCTAGTGTATGCCCAATTTCATGGACTGCAACTGTCTCAATATCAAATTGCTCTCTAAATGCACCAATACACCAAGTATGTTCACTATCGTCAAAATGAATAGGTAATGGTAATGCGTTTGTAATAATAGAACATCCCGGAGGAAAATCAGCGTGAGCTAATGTTCCTCCTGTCATATCCAAATCTTCATCATTTGCATTTCGCCATCCAATTATAAGATCAGGATTTTCATCTTTTGCAACTTCTGAAAACTTAAGGCTAGAAACATTTTCCCATGTTTTAAAAGCATTTCTCACAGCTTGAATAGCGTCTGGCTTCGGAACGTCTGCTGTAATATTGTCAAATGCATATGTAAGATTTTTTTTATCCCAAGAACATCTAATTCTAAATGTAATACCATTATTAAAATCCGGTAGTGCACATCGACTAGTTTGCATTTGGCTACGGGTTTCATCATTAAAATCCCCCGTTTTGTTTAACTTGTTAAATTTTTGATACATTTCTAACGCTTTAGATGTAGTATCATCTAACCTATTCACCTCGTACGTATCTTCTTTCAAATACCCAAATCTGGAGAGATACTTCTGTACATGCTTGAATTCCTTTTGCTCTTCTCCGACGTCTAATGATTTTACTTGAGTTAATTTAGCAAACGGTTCTAACTGTTTTTTCATTATTTCACCTACTAAAATAAATTTCGAAGGTACGACTTACCTATCCCTTCAAAATTCATCTTCTCCTAAAAAAAATATATATACTATTACTAATTTGACCTATGGAATAGTTTTAAATCACATAGTCAAGGCTGATCAAAAATTAAATGCAGGTAAATATAAGCAAGATATTTTAAAATATTTTGATTGGAGAGAGATTTTCCCTGAAGGTAAAGGTCATCGAACGCTTCTCAAAACACATATAGTGTATGAGGTCGAGAAATAATTTTAATCTCTACTTATAATGTGACAAACATAACTTTAATAAAACCTATAGATTTATCCTTTCAAAAAGAGAGCTAGAAATGTCTTGCACTAATCCTAAAAAATAAGAAACCACTGTTGTTTTATCAATGATTTCTTATTTTTATAAAAAACAAAACCCATATATTTTTATACTTAATTTTAGTTTTCTTAATTCAAATATAAGTATTGCTATTTTAATGTAATTTAAACCCTCTCCTCGTTAGAGGAATGAAATTTTATTGAACTCCGTCTACTTTGCGACTTTACAGCCTATTATAAGTAGTTCAATTCTCTAACATGGATTGTGGAACAACTTTTTTTCCTACTATCTTAAATTCAATTTCTCCATCATCCCCATATATTAGTTCTATAACTGGAATAGTTACCATTACTTTTTCTTTCTTTTTTCTTACTGCTTCTAAGTCAATTATTTTCATCATACAATCCCCTTTATTTCTTATAAACAAGGAGAAAGCACTCATTTGAGTGCTCTCTCCTTGTTTATAAGTGGACCTTGTAGGACTCGAACCTACGACCGAACGGTTATGAGCCGTTTGCTCTAACCAGCTGAGCTAAAGGTCCAAAGCATACATCTTACTCATATATTGTATTTATATATAAAATTTTACCACATGAATTATCAATTTACTTTACTTTCTATTTAATATGCACATTTGCATCATGTTAACAGTGTTTATACTCCTCATTCTATACACTTTCTAAGTAGTAGTATCTTTTCATATCTTTAACGAAATTTTTTAACAATAAAACATAACTTTACGATTAAAATTTAATGTCTATATACCTTTCATTTTACTAAATATAAAGAAGTTACTTTAATTACAGTAACTTCTTTATATAATTAATGACTTATTCTCACTATTTCTTTTAAGTATCTCTGCATATTTTGATTTACTGCATGAACGTAACATCCATTTATCCCGCGAGATAATAGCACGTAATAAATACGTTTAATATAGGATGTTAACTCCTCATTATTTATATCTGTTCCCTTAATTGGAAGACCATTTCGATCTTTATATTCTTTTGGATTCACCACAATCTTAGCTTTATTTAAATCATAGTCTCCATTTTCTTCACCTGCGTAATCACAATCAATTTCAGCTCCTAAAATCACACCCACATAATTTAAATCCGCACCTTGGGTAGTATGTATACATCCTATTTCCTCTATACTATTCTCAAAGTTAATCCAACCTTTTACCTTTGAGTTCCATTTGAATGTATCGCCTGTAACAGGATCTTTTATATCATAATGATTTTTGTCCTTCTGTGTAATCCATTTCCAAGAATAACCTGCGACTACACGACATAATTCATGTTTTTCATTTAACGCTTTCATAGATTGATTCAACTCTGTAATAGAGTCCATTACCTTAAAGTCATAACCCCGCAATAACCCTTCTTCATACACTCCAACATTATTTGCTATTTGTAAATATTTACGAAGCCATGCTAAATATTGATCTCCAGATTTCAAACGGAATTGTTTATGTAAGGGATGCCTCTTATAATTCGCTGTCAACTGCTGGAATACATCTGTATCTATATCTGCTGGTCGAATTGTTTGGTATGGATCATAAACTATTGTTAAATGATACGCAAATGTTTCTATTAACTCCAACTCAGTTGTATAACCATTATCGGTGACTAAATGTTTTAAATCACGTGCTTGTTTACCAAAATATTGTTTCAGACGATGGGCTTCGTCCACAAAAACATATTTATATTTTGTGTCCCTACTTTTTGCCTGCTTAATAAATTGTGAAGGTGAAAGTACTGTAATACTTTGTAGACCTAGTTTGTTCATTAAGCTCTTATATAAATTTAATGAGTGATTTTGTGGAACAACAAGTGCTATATCCTCATAATTCAATCCCTCTCTCGCTTTACCAGTTTCACTGTCATAAGCTAGCGCATATAAGATGTTTGTTAATACAATTGTTTTACCGGTCCCCGGGTCCCCTGTAATCAAATGTCTACTATTTGATATAGTAAGCATCGTATTAAAAATGTCTTTGCAAACTTCAATTTGGTTTGCCGATAGCTCTTTAAATGGTGAGTATTTATAAATAAATTTATTATGTATCTCACCTAAATTCTCACTAGCTACCCCTTCTTTCATTAAATGCTCCCAAATTCCTGCAAACATATTTTCAACATTTTCAATTCCATTATAGAAATGAATTTTTTGTCCTCTGACTTTATTCAATAAGTTAAATTTTTCATCTGCTAATAAATATTCAATTAACAATGTTTCAATATGCTTAATTGAACTTTCAGTAAATAATTCACTTTTTATTACAATCACTTCATTGAATGTTTTAGCTTCATCACTTATATGTGCAACAAAACGCTCATATATATCTGTAGACTTACCTACATACAAATTCTTCTTATCCCGTTGAATATAGACCACTGGTATTCCATCTATTTTAGGATCTCTGATACAACATTGCTCAAACTCTTTTCGCTTCTTTTTAATTATGTAAAATGAAGATAATTTTTCCGCAAATGATAGCATTTGAATAACTCCCTACTTTTTAATTTTAAGAATACTTAAGGATGTGTGTATTTCATACTTTTGAAATACAATCCATACATCCAATTCATGATCTCAACCAGCTGCTTTCTCATAACCATTTCAAAAAACTGTAAAACGATTTTCGCTTTACAGTTCGTTATATTTTTTATTACTTCCAAATGCTTTTTCTACAGGATATTTCTCTGCATTCTTTTCCAACTTAGCATGTACTACTTGTTCTAGATCAATATTTAATTTATCACTTAGCATAAGTAAATAAATCATTACATCGGCCATTTCTTCTTTTATTTCCTGCATTTTCGTCTCTATTGCTTCTTCACTAGACTTCCATTGAAAAGTCTCAAGCAACTCTGATGCTTCTAAATTTAAGGAAATTGCTAGATCCTTCGCATTATGAAACTGCCCCCAATTTCTCTCATCTCGAAATTTTATTACTACCTTTTGCAAATCTTCCATCATTATTAATCTCCTCTCAATTACTTACTATCTCTTTAAAACAAATTCATTACATCTATAATTCCCTCTAATTAACCTTGATCCAGATATAATCATCTTCATATTTAACATTTAATTTTAATCGAATACCCTTCATATAGTCCTCTAATTTTCTTGTAAAATCCTCATCATTCAATTGATCATATTTATCTATGGCTAGATATAACTTAAATATATTCCCTTTCGTTAAATCAAACTCCCATTTCAAAAAATTATGTAACATATTTTCCTTACTCATGTAGTGATTCGCTTCCATATAATCTAGTAATTCATATAGATTATAGTATACCAAGTTATTTGGTTTAAGCTCTTCACATTTGGGACAATATTCTCTATATCTATCTTGTAATTGCATAATCATTTCTGTTCCACATTGATTACAGTTATACATGTACCATTCCCCTTTACTGGATAACCCAATTCGTCTCTCTTATGTTCTTCCTGTCCTTGAAGTTAAAAATTATACTATTTTACTTTAAAAATATTCCTCTTATGCCACTTAAAGTATAATTTATTCTCCGATTGAATTCCTATCTTAGCTTTTGGTATTAATCCAAATTTCAAATAATCTGTTTCTACTATTAATGAGGAAATATGAAGTCGTCCCTGTCCATCAAATGTGATAAATCCTTTATCATAAAGAGCATCATGATTACAGCACAGTAGTACACCGTTATACGGATCTAAGCGTTCCATACTTGTACTATCTTTCCATGGCTTAGAATGACTTGCTCTTAACAATTCTGGTAAATCTATTCCACATAATGCACATTTTCCGTTCCAAATCTCCATTAATTCCTCTCTAAATTTTTGCTGTCCAATTCGGATTTTCGCTTTTACTTCGGATTCCGTCTCAGCTATAACCGGAATTAATGTGTTGTTTTCTGTCCTTCTTACCGGATCAACTGCTAACTCTAATTGCTCATCATTTATTTTATAAATGTTTGAATCACCAATTAGTTCCATTAATTTAAGGGCTAATTCTTCATTACATGGATATAAATAACCTTGGTTTCCATTTGCATCTGATTGAAAAGGTGAATATTTAATTGGCAACAGGTGCGATATCTCTTCAAATTTCTCACGTATATTAATTGGTTTTTCTAACTCATGATATTTTAAAGATACCAAATAGCCTTCATCATTCCATTGATCATGGCTTTTCATAATCGATGGTTTATTCGATTCCTTACAATCTTCTTCAGCTATACTAACTGCTACAATATTCCCTTTTACATAATGAAAGATTCGATCCCCCTCTTTTACATCCATCATTCTTTTCCATGAATGTGGTACATTACCGCCTCTATCCTTTTTAGGTGACCAAATAATTTCTAATCCTTTTTCCTCTTGATATGTATGCCCCTGCATAACAATAAAATGATTCATATACTCTCTCCTAAAGCGTTAACTCATTACGCTATTTTCTATTTAATATAATACTAAAAAACTCTCCTATGATTAGCAAATTGTCTGTTTCATTTTCAATACCAAACAACCTTCTCTACAGAAAAATTCTGCAATTCCTTTTACTCAACAATTGAGAAATCCAACTTTATATCCATTTATAAAAACAAAAGAGTTGACCCAAAAGGCCAACTCTTCTATTTTAAATTTTTTATTTCTCTTCTTCTTTTTTTACAATTTCCCGTTCATTTTTAGCGATTAAATCATGAAAATGTTCTTCTTTGTTTTCTTCAATATAATTCATAAGGTCTTTAAGTTCCATTTATATCGCCTCCTGTATTTATTATATCAATAATATAATAAAATGTCAGGATAATATCTATTAATTATTTTATAAAACTTAAACGATATATTCACTTGAAAACAAGAGCTGATTTCTCGATAAATTGATTATTTCTACATTCATCAACAATAATTTCTTTTACTCGTTTTGATTCTTTAAAAGCAAAAACTTCTGGTTCCTTCCCTGTATTATCATATAAAGTATAGCAATCTATTAAATCTTTAATTTTAGAAAAAGTAGTCGCTACTTTCATATGGCTTTCTTCAATTATACTTTGGGGTACCAATCTTCCTGTTACTTTAAAACGCAAATTGGATCGCTCTAAGGCAACCTTGATTGGAACATCTACAATAATTGCTTTAATGATGAAACCCGCTTGTCTTAATTGTTGAATTAACTTTATGTATTTCACTTCATTTTTCATTGTACCATCATACATAAAGTTTAGTTTTCTTTTCATGCAAATCTTTAATAGTTTCATGGTAATATCACTACTTTCATCATGAACTAGAAAAGCTGCTTGTTTCATTGACTCAATATCTTCAGATTCCATTGCATCTTGATACTCTGGTATTTTTTCTTTAATCTTATCAGGATCTATCCAAATCATATTTTGTTTCTGAAGTTTATACCCCTTAATTACTAACTCTCCAATTGAACTTTTTCCAGCAGCAGAACCACCACCAAGTAATATAGCTTCAGCTTCCTGCTCTTGCTGTAATTGACCTTTTAGAAATGATTCAATAATCTCATTATGTAAAAGCTTACGTTCTATTGTGTACTCTCCATTAATTACGTACTTTTCTCTAGTTGGTTTCAATTTTTATTCTCCTCTTCTATAGATGCATTATTGTGTCCCTTTAAAAGTTTGAGACCTTCCCCTTTAACTGCGCTTATTACTTCGGTATTTTGAAATCTCTATAAGAGATTTAACTTACTATAATTTCATATAACTCTTTTTTTTAGATGCTATAGGTCTCAATTCATCACTATATATCCCTTCTAAACAATCATTTTTCTCTTTAGCTTAAAACCTACTTTATACATCCACTTAAACAAACAAAAAAGGGCTCCTTTAAGTCGATTAATCGTGCATAGCAAATAAGCTATATACACTAATCGGCTCAAAGAAGCCCTTTCAAAATTGAAACAAGAAAAAACTTGCTTCTACAACTCAACCACAACACATAAGATGTGGGAATAAACGGAATCAAATAAACTAACAATATAATTATATATTACATAATAAAATTATAATTCTCAAGGATATTTCATTAAAATATTCCTACAGTGCTTCTACGGTAGGAATATCAGCAGGTGCCCACTTTAAATGCTTTAAATCTTTAATACTCATCCATTTTAGCTCTGCATGCTCAAGAGCTTTAGGCTTACCTGCCAAGATTCTAGCTTTATATGTAGTAAGATGAACAACAATAGTTTCATACTCGTACTCGACTTCCTCTACCTTCTCATCTACAACAATTGTACATCCAAGCTCTTCTTTAATTTCACGAATTAATGCAGCTGGTGGCTCTTCTCCCTTGTTTATCTTACCACCTGGAAATTCCCAATAATTCGGTAACGTCATTGTAGGAGAGCGTAATGCACATAAGACTTCATTATTTTCATTAACAATTACCGCACCAACCACTGATATTTTTCTCTTCATACTTACTCACTTCCTTATACAGATTAATTAATACTTACTATCTTATATTAATTCATATTTTAACACCAAATTTTCCTTTTAAATGATGATTAACCTTTCATTTGCTAATGAATGAGACAAAATGAAAATAAAAAAATGGAAAATTTGTTAACGACAATGATATGCTTACATATGTATATTTGTTACATAAATACATTAATTTTATTAAATGAGAGGTGATGAATTGCATCTCGATATTAAATCATTACGGCATTATAATTTATAAGCAAAATCTAGTACCTTAGATAAGGAGGATCTTAAATGAACTGGAGAAATTTTTTTGGTTATCGTTCTAAAACCGCATGGAAAATGTTTATTGCTTCCATTGTTTATATCTTTATTTTATTTTTAATACTTCAAGCAATTATTCCAAATTCTATCCGCCCTGCCCTTGTTAATATTGGTTTTTTGGGATTTTCGTTAAGCTTACTTGCTTTAATTATTGGATTAATTAAGCCACAATTTGTGTTACCCAAAATACAAATTAAAACCAGAAAGAAAGTAGTATATTCATATTTATATCTAGCACTAGCTTTCTTTTTAATGAGTATTGTATTTATTGATGGAAAATCACCTTCCAATCAAACTGTAAAAAAGGCAGACACCAACGTTGCCACTTCACAAGATACTAAAAAAGATACAGCAGACACAAAAAATAAGGAAGAAGCTGACCGTAAAGCTCAAGAAGAAACTGACCGTAAGGCTCAGGAAGAAGCTAATCGTAAAGCTCAAGAAGAAGCTCAACATAAAGCTCAGGAAGAAGCTAACCGTAAAGCTCAAGAAGAGACTCAACGTAAAGCCCAGGAAGAAGCTAATCGTAAAGCTCAAGAAGAAGCTCAACATAAAGCTCAGGAAGAAGCTAACCGTAAAGCTCAGGAAGAAGCTAACCGTAAAGCTCAAGAAGAGACTCAACGTAAAGCCCAGGAAGAAGCTTCACAAAAAAGTAATGCTGTTGTTTCCTCATCTAGTGGTAATCATAACGGTTCTAATCGGAAACCTTTCCAAAATGATCCTAGTGATGACAAAGAAGCCAATACCACTTGTAAAGGACAAATTAAAGGAAATGCCAATTCGAAAAAATACCATGTTCCTGGTGGACAATATTATGATTCTACAAAAGACAATATTGTTTGGTTCTGTTCAGAAACTGATGCTCAAGCAGCTGGTTATGTGAGATCTAAAAAATAAAGTCAATTACATTAGAAAAGGAAACACTCTATAAGCGTTTCCTTTTCTAATGTCAAAATATTATTATCCATTTATTAATAGCAAATAATAAGCTATACCCTATTAAAAGATTAAATATGAACTGCTTTAAAAGCTTGTTGGACAGCTTGTACTTCAAATGAATTTTCACCATATAAGTTTGTTGCTATACGAATACAACTCTCTTTTAATTCTTTAAAATCAGAAATCATATTTAACTCATCTGTACTCACATAATACAAGATATTAAACATCTTATCTTTTTCCCAAATCTCTTTTCTCTCTTGCTTTTCTTTTAACTCTAACATTTCAAATTCCCCGTTATTATTTATTTCTATTCTCCAATTATCCCTATAATAATAACTTAGATATGATTCCCTTTCCTCCTGTTGAGAAAATGTATTTTGATCAACTATTTAAATTGAAAAAAGAGGTTATTGTTATACAAATTACAATAATACATACTACTTGAATCTCAATAAACAAAAATAACAGAATGTTTCGTCTTTTATTGATAAATGCTATTAAATAGATTTTGATAGAGGAAATTTCTGATATGATACTAATTGCTGAATAATATCTTTGGAGAGGATGAAATTGAACAATGAATGTTCATATACAGGGGAACGAGCAAATAACTCATTTATTAAATCAATGGTATCAAGAAATTAGGGCTAGGCATGTAGACGCCGCCCAATTACTTAAACAAGAAATTGAAAACAAAATCCATAATATAGAAGAAAATCAAACGATATTATTATACTACTCACTACTAGATTTTAGACATCAATATTTAATTGATAGCTTAAGTATTTCTAAAGATAGCTTTAAACAAAGTGATGCTTACAAAACTCCTACAGACGATTTCCTTTCATACTATTATCACTTCTTTAAAGCCATTCATTCCAATGTTACTGGCAATCATAGCCTTGCAAAAATACATTACGATAAAGCCGAATACTTGTTAGAAACCATACCTGATGAGATTGAACATGCTGAATTCCATTATGAGTTAGCCATTTTCTACTGTCATACACATAGATCAATTTTATGTATTAATCATGTAATGAAGGCAAAAGATATATTTTCAAAGCATTCTGGATATGAATTAAAAGTTGCCTTTTGTAATAACTTATATGGATTAGCATGCACTCATTTAAAGGAATGGGAGTTAGCTGAGGAACACTTTATCTCTGCTATGGATACATTCCAAAAAGAAAATTTAGAATACAATATTTTAATTGTCCGTCACAATCTAGGATTTATGTACGCTACACAGAATCTATCTGAAGTAGCATTACGATATTTATCTGAAGTTAATCAGAAACTACCTAGCGATTATAAAGCCGTATTCATTGAAGCTAGAGAGCATTATAAATTAGGAGAACATGAAATTGCTCAAGAATTAATAAAAAAGGGCCTCCAACTCTCTACTCAATTGGGAATTGAAGGTTATGTTCATCACTTTAATATTTTAGAAAAAATAAATCTACATAGTTGTGCTAATGATTTAGAAAAAGCTGTTTTAGAAGGAATTTCTTATTTTGAACGAGAAGAACTATATGAGTATATAAATGAATATACCGAAAAGTTAGCAGTCCAATTTTACAAAGAAGATAATCATCTAAAAGCTAGCTATTACTTTTATGAAGCTAGTAAAGCCAATGAAAAAAACTTTAAAAAAGGAGCATTAAAATGAAAAAATTAGCGGTTAGCTTACTTGGTATTTTAATTGTCGTTACAGTAACTTTTGGATCAAGTCCTTCAACAGGCACTCAAAGTACTGTAAATATTATTAAATATTCGCACGGACATACTGGATAATGAAAGGAAGGATTACACCTTCCTTTTTTATTTTTTAGAATGATAAACGTATCCCCTCTACATCTATCTATAAAAATTTAAGAAATAAATAATTCAAAAGGTAAAATAAAAATACTATAATTAAAAACTTCCATTTGTTTCTTTTCGTTGGTTTTCCAGCATGTTGTATATAAAAAAACAAGGCAATACCTACCATCGTAATTAAAAATATTTGGTAGTAATCCATCATCTGTAGTACCTCCTCCATACAAAAAATAAGAAGTCTCTTTTTAAGAGACTTCTTATTTTTAATACAAACGACATACATAGGCTAAACATACACAATAAAGTCAGGATGATGTACTTTATTGCCTTTTTATCATACCATATAATTTTATCATTTTTGTTTAATAATTCCATAAAATAAAATTTTATCAACCTTAAAGTGTTTCATAATAAAAATAAATACAGATAAAATTAACAATATATTCACTTGATGCACACGGAATAGCCTCAAAAGATATAAAGTTCAGTTACAATATCATTCATGATTTTTTAAATTTCCCCTTCCCTTCTGTTAAGAAGACTTTAAAACTTGAGTAAATTACCTTATATCGCTACTTTGCGTATGCAGAATTACATACCAGTTTCTATTGAAAATAATTCTCATTGTAACTATAATGGTTTCAGGGATTGAGATTTTCACTTTCGTTTCAAATCTCACAATATATTAAAGGAGGAAATACTATTATGAAAAAATTGATTTTAGCAGGGGCACTAGGAATTGCAGTATTTTCAGGTATGAACTTACCAGGGGTTGAGGGATCAAAAGCGAGTGCAGCTACTACGAATTTAGAAATTCAAGAAGTCACAAAATACTACTCTATGAGTTCTTATGAAGTGTCTCAAAAAGAAGCATTTAATCTTAAAAAAGGGGAAGAACTTACAGTCTTTGTGCAAAATTCAGGGTTCCCAATTTCTTATACGGTCTTTGATGCGGATAATCAAGTAATTGGCACATTCAATGCTAATTCCCCATATGGTCGCGTATTCAAAGCACAAAAAGACGGTAATATTTCTGTACAATTTCAAGCAGGTGTAAATTCTACGTACATGAAGAAGATGAATTTTACAGCTAAATTTGCTGTTTCTAAACTTAGCCAACAATAAAAAATGTAACGATCCCCTTTAAAAACAAATTAAAAAGGTATATCCCTTCAATGGGATATACCTTTAGTTTTAGTGAATTTTATATTGACCAGATAGCTGCTCTTGCGCCATACGAACTAAACGCTTTGTAATTTCTCCACCTACTGAACCATTTGCTCGTGCAGTTGAATCCGGCCCAAGTGTAACACCAAACTCCAGAGCAATTTCATATTTCATTTGTTCAATTGCACTTGCTGCAGCTGCTATTAAGATTTCGTTTGAATTATTATTTTCGCGAATTTGCATTTTTTAAACACCTCCGTTGAATTTGGTAATATCATGCTCTATTTCCAACAAAATATGCAAAAAGTTATTCGTTTAGCTATTTTACATATATACCTAAGCTTTCATCTCTTATATAGGAATAAATAAAGGTATAGGTCATACTCTATACCTACACCTTCCCCTATCCTACTTATTTTTGAATTCCCCTATTAACCCCTGTAACTCTTGCGAGAGCCAATTTAAAGAATTTGCTAACTCTGCAATATCTTGTACATATAGTTCTTGCTCTTTCATACTTTTCTCCACATTACTACTGCTATTCACATATGTATTTGCAATGTGTGATAATTCATTTACAAACTGAACAATAGTTTGATTATCTTTTAGAATGTCACTTGAATGATTCGAAGTCGCTTTAATTTGATTTGTAACAGATTGTGCAGATTCTGAAATCTTTTCAAAAAAAGCACCACTACTTTGAACAAGTATTATTCCTAATTCTACTTCCTTTGAACTCTTCTGTATGGATCTTACAGCTCTCTCTGCCTCAGTCTGGGTTTCACCAATTAATTTAGCTATATCCCTTGCAGATGCCTCGGTTCTTTCCGCTAATATACGTACCTCGTCCGTAACACCTGGAAATTCTTCCCCCATCTCTCCAGCACATGAGGATTCAGTATAAGCATCTAAAGCTAATGAATTTGTTTGGTTTGAAATGGTTGTAATTACAGTAAGAATTTCATTAATTTCCTTAGATCGTGCTTCTAATGCATAAATACTAGAAGATACATCCTGAACTGTATCTTTGATTCTTTTCATTTGATTCACAATTTGCTTAATCAAATCTTTTCCCTCTACAGAATGCTGTTCTATGTCTTCCGAAACATTCCCAACTTGTTTTGCAGCTCCTTTAATTTCTTTCATCTTACTTTCCATTTCCTGTACAATTCCTAAAAATTTTTGCAGTACATATTCATGAGAATGTGCTCCTAAATTTAATCCTGTTATAGCACTTGCAATTTCTTTAAAGGCTATGCTATTCTCTTTTGTACTTACCGACAATTCCTGTGAAGATGTCGAAACCTGTTCAGCAGTCTGCCTTACTTTATCTATAACACTATTAAACTTTTTAATAGTGTTATTAAAATAGATATTGGTTATCCCTATATCATCAGATCTTTCATTCAATTTAATACTTAAATCCCCTTCACCAACTTTACGTAACCCTTCTTGTAAATCCTTTAAAGGCGATATGGAGTTTCGTGAGATAAATATTTGCATTGTAATTGCGATTGTTAATGAAATTATTATAAATAGTAAACCTTGCACTATAAATTGTTTCTTTGTAATTGGAATAATAGAAGCGTCCAAATCCGCTGCAACAATTGCAATTATATTTTTATTTTCATCTGTAACTGGCTCTAAAATTGTTACCCAGAACCCTAATTCATCTTCATACACTTCTGTCATTTGTGCCTGTTTTGTTTGTTTTACTTTATCATATGTTTTTATCCAATAAGTAGGCTGCTCATAGTATTCACCTGGTTTTACAGAAACAATATTTGCTAATTCTGTATCCAAAGCTACTATTTGTAATTCAGCTTTATCATTTAGCTTGGCTCCAGTAACATATGTTTGCCCAACACTTTTCATATCTTTTATAGCTTTATCTAATTGCTCTGTCAATTTTTCTTTATTCACTCTTTGAGCTGTGGGGTCTTTTGCTACATCTCTTACTATTTCTAGATCTAATTGATTTAATACCGCATCACCTGTTTCAAAAGACTGCCTCTCAAATATAGACATCATACTATTTTGAAACATATTAAAACTTAACGCTCCCATACTTCCAACAAGGGTCAGAATTACTAATACCGTTAGTAATACATTTTTTTGAAGCAACGATAGCTTATGCCAATATTTTTTCATTGGTTTCTCCTTTCTTATTTTCAACAATACAAAAACAAAGTAGTAACATATTAAGAGGTTTTCTTTCTGTTATTAATTTAAACTTTAAAATAGCATACTAATCGTTCAACCAAACGTTCCAATTTTTTTCATTTGCGATCGCATCTTTTATATGTCCAGCTACTCCTGGAAATCTATTTAAAGGAAGACACAATACTTCTACTACTTCATCTTTTCTATTTGTACTGATTTCTTCTAAATCGATGATATTAAAGGGTTTGCCTATAATAATTGCTATAATGTTTAATAGACGACTAAGAATATTTAAAATTCCATATTTATCTCCTAAAGATTTTCAAATTAGATTTGTTGCAGTACATTCAGCGAGGATTTTTTATAATATTGTTAGTTTTAACTAAAGATAAGAATTTTTAAGAGCCTCATCTTTAGTTATTTTTATCTTGCAGAACAATAAAATCTGAAAGTTTAACTCAATCTCCTATTTTATAACTTTTTTCCTTATTTTTCTATAACATTATAATATTTACCTGTACAATCTAAACTTGGACTCTTTTGGCCTTTACCCTTCAATTGTCTTAAATTCATATGAGTTAGCGCAGTAAGTAAATTTTTAATAAAAAAACTTTTGTATTAAAAAATGCAAAAATACATACTCCTCCAAAACTATATGCACTTAAATATTCATATAGTAAAATAATTAGTACAAACGTGCCCTATACAGCATATTTCCTTAACGGGCTTGATATTGTATTCATCATAAAATTGGTATGACCTTAATATCTCACTTAGCTCTTTAATATTTTGATGTTAACAATATAGTGTTAAAACATCCCTACTTTATCGCTATACCTACATATAAGCCAAGAATTTAATTAAAGAACGATTTTCATCAACAGTAGACGAAAGCATGTCAAACAAAAAGAGACTCAATTATTTATTACTTTTTGTATAGATGTAATAAAAGATTATAGGAGAAATATATATGCTAAAAAAAATGAATAGATTTATGTTTGCTTTGCCTACCATTTCTTTTGTTTTTCTTATTTTATTAGGATCATTTTTATTCGTAATACCATTAGATCTATTCTTACCTGAAATACAAAAAAAACCAATAACAGAAGCACCCCTTATTCTTCAAGTTTTATTAGGGGTATTAGCGGCACCTATATATGAAACAGTAATTTTTCAAGTATTTTTATTTTGGATGTTAAGTTGGATTCCTTACATTAAAAATCGCGATTACCTTATCATTTTAATAGCTTCAATTATATTTGGATTAAATCATCCATATGGAATCACTTATATAGTTGGTACAACGATAATCGGACTTTTATATAACTATGCTTATTGGGTATATAAAAAAAAGAATGAAAAATATCAGGTTACCATGTCTGCTTTTTGGGTTGTTTTTTTGATTCACTTATTACATAATTCTATTGCTTTTATAGCATCAAATTTATAAATATTTTAAAGATAATATAGATTAATGAGTTATGTTTGTACTTGTTAGAGGTAAGAGACACGATATAAGAATTAAAGAGAGGATAATTCGCTAATAATTCTAATAGTCTTGTTTCAGTTTGTTTATTTGAATAATACAGAGAGAGGGCCCTGTCAGGTAGACAGTATTTTCAAAGTATAGCTAAGCCACCTGAGTCTATATTTGTATGGACTCAGGTTATTTAATTTCTTTTGAAATGTTTGATGGTTATAAAATTGTATATATTTGCGGACTTAACATAGCTGAAGAAGTCTTTGTTATATGCATTATCCTAAAAGTTTTACTTTCGCGACATACTTTCCTTCATTTTTCTAACATCCCATCCTCTTCTTCCAATCGTTTAGTCTTAGTACCTGAACCTTTAGGTTTCATTCTACCTAAACATAACCCTTTTGTTTTCCCACGTTCTTCTTCTAGTTCTTTAATACCTAAAGTTTCGAATTATTTCATCCAACGTCTTACAATTGAATAATAAATGTCTATTTCTTTCTTAACAGTTTTATATCTTCTTTTAAGTATAAACTCATTTTCTTTTCCTTTCATTTTGTATAGCAAGTAATTCTAATTTACCCCATAGAAAAATCCCCTCCATAATAAATAGGTTAATGTGTTTTCTTTTTCCTATCTACTATGAGGGGAGAATAGCATACTAAAGATAGCTTCTTTTTTGTAAATGATCTAAGATTCTAGTGCAGTAATTAATTGCTGACGTTCTTTATCTCTAAAAATTTTAATTTCATGTTTAAATTCATAATTTCCTTCTTCAAATCTAACCCATTCCTTACTTGTCCAATATACAACATCTACATTTGCATCTAAAATTACAGAACATATGTCTACTAATTCTTCTTCGTAAAATGGTGCTTCTTTTGCTAGTTCAAAAGCTAGTACTTTTGGATCCTTACTTTTAATTTGAAGTTCCCTTGAAGTTTGCCCTAAATACTGCCATGGGGAATATAGAGATTGCACATGAACATTTCGAGTTTCTTTAAACTGTGATGGAGAATGTATTGTAGCAGCAAATGTAGGTTTGCTCACTCCTATTGTTGTACCTAAAGCAATAGAACTAATAATAAGTTTTTTAATCATTTTTTCAGCCCCTTTAATTATTTTGGATATGCTTCATTTTTATACTACGTTTATGTTCGTGTAAATGAAGTTGATTTGACATGATTCATCATTTTTTTCAAAAACTGAATATTAATTAATCGTTATAAATTTACCCAAAACAAAAAAGTTTCCATAAGGAAACTTTTTTTGTTTTAGGTATACATTATATGTATAAAAATTAGTTTTGGAAATATTTACTTATTTGTTGATAAAATTGTATATAGATATTATTCTTACTATTATCTACACACATCTCATACAAAGCCTCACTACAACATAAACAAATTCATCTTATGACCGCGTTTCTTCTTACGAAATTAAGTGATTGTTTCAATAGATGGTTTGGGAATCATAAAATTACTTTCTTTCTCAGCCCTATTATTCTGTTCTTTTCCCTAAAATTCCAATATCCCCATTACTTCTTTTGTAAATAGTTTAAAATCAGTTAAATGTTTTTCAATAATTTGACGAACAATATCTAAATTTACACTTTGATAATCATGAACAGCAATATTACGAAATCCAACCATCGCCTTTAACTTATTTGCTAGATCAGCGCTAAGTAATCCTGCTGTAACCAATAAATCAAAGGCCTCTCGACTAGATTGGGGTAGTCCTAATTTTTTACCTGCAACAATATGCATTGCTAAATCAATACTCGCTTCACAAGCTCTTTGTATATTCAATATTATTGAATCTTGTTTTGTAAAGTCCTCTAAATTTTCAGGGTCATTTCCATACACATCTTGGATTCTTTTTATACAACGCTCTATTGTAGAAATTTTATTTAAAATAACCTCATTCTTCATATATAGAACCTCTTTTCTTTATATCTTCAAATACTATCTGTCGTTCTTCATTCAATTTTGAATACATTTTTAAGGTTTTCATTTCAAAAATAACCTTACGTTTTTCATCCGAACAAAATATTGTCTTACCTGTATGTATAATCTGAGCTTGAAAAACTGTAGAAGCTTCGGATAAATCAACTAAATCAACATCTCTATGAACAATGTTAGCTAACTCCTGTGCTAATAAAAAACGTTCATAGTTCCCTAATGTTGTGTCACTTACATAAGCTATATCAATATCACTATCTTCTCGTTCTCTGTTCTCAGCCGTTGATCCAAACACAATTATCCAATAGGGATTCACCGTCTCTTGTAATTTTTCTATAATAGCTGTTATCATGCTTTGAAAAATCATTTAATTAATCCCCCTTATTGTACTTGAATTTTATTATATCATAACCAATCATAAATCCTTTAAACGACTATAAATACGTAAACAAAATTAAGCTTTTTTAGCACTTAACTTCTCACAAAATTAGAAGCTTATTTCTGACCTAAAATTATTATAGTTCAGGAGTAGATATATTGTGGCTTTGGATCATAAATAATTGTTAATAATCCAACGCTTGTCTGTTAAATGCCTTTTATTTTTTCTTCGTGCAAAAGTAAAAGACTGACAATAACTGTCAGCCTCTTACTTTAACAACTCTAAAGAACTTTAGCCTATTTCACAATATACATTCTAATAGTTTGAGGATATATTGCTCTAACAAAGCATTATATATTAATCCATCTTTAATTTTTCTTTTACCTTTGTAGGGAGTTCGTCTTTTTTAACTTCTTCCCAAGATTTCACACCTTTTTTCTCAGAGTAATATATACGTAAAAACGCTTCTTTACGAAGGTTTTTTAACGCTGTAAACTCCATTTCTTTCTCTTTACCATCCTTATCAAATCCAGGTAATTTATAATCGTAAGTCGTATCCCCATTTACATTTTTCTCTTTTAATTTTTCACCATTCTTGGTAATTTGCACATAATATGTATCTGTACCAAGACGATTTAAATTACAACCGGATAACAACACAGTAAACATCACAAAAACGCTACACATAAACACTATTCGTTTCATATTATTCACCTCATATCTTTTCTCACAAAAATTATATCCTAATCTATTGGCTGCCAAAATTCATTTCCATTACGCTAACATTACGTTTTTGTAAGGTATTAAAAACAGCTTAAAATAAAAAGGATATAAATTCATATTTCTATTGAATTCATATCCTTTGTTCTTATTGAGTAAACTATTTTGCCCCATGCTTAATAGGAGGTATTTCTATTATTCTGGGAAAATAAAGCTAGAGTCCTCTTCACTATTAGCGGTATCTTCTTTCGGGAATGTAATAGTAGATCCTTCATTTCCCTTATTTCCTTTATTTATTTCTTGTTCCTCAGGAAATACAATGGAAGAATCATTACCTAAGTTTGGTGAAAAACCAAGTTTAGATAAAATAGCTTTTAAGTCAGGTAAAACACCAATTTTATCAGAAGTTGGATCATTGGATTTCGTTCCGGTGCTAGGGTCACTTAAAATAGCCCTAATCTGGCTTGGTGTATATACTTTACCCTGATTATTTTTTGCAATTCCTTGAATTGATGCTGCAGCACCAGCAATAATAGGTGATGCGCTAGATGTTCCAGCAAAACTAGATGTATATAAATTTGTTATAAATTCACTTGGTTTAGCATCTGTAGTATCTACTGCATTCCCCCATCCATACACATCCACTCTACTACCATAATTAGAGAAATATGAACGCTTATGAGGAACCCTTGCAGAAGCTGCCCCAACCATAATTGCCCCTGAATCTTTAAAATCAGGACTATTACGATTTAAAACTTGTTTACCATTACGGTCTCTAAATTGATCCAAGTCATTTCCGCCGTTTGCACCTGCTTCAATAATAATAATTCCCTTATTTGTTCCCATACGAATTGCATCGAATATGTCTGGTTTTACTTCCACAGGAAAATAGTTCTTATCTCCATATCCATCGTAAGTTGCTTGTGCCTCTAGTAAAAGAATATCTCCAGCTTGCATATTGTTAACCGCGCTTAAAATAGCATCAGCTGTATTATAATTTCCGTTATCCCTAATCTGAGATACAACCTTTACCTTAGCTTTCGGTGCGATCCCAATTCCACCTATGTTATTATCCTCTGCCGAAACAATTCCTAAGACTGAGGTACCGTGATCATGGTGCTCGCTTTTATTCTGTCCAGATATCAATTCAATCTTTTGATTCACTAAATCCTCATGATTAAATAACCACCCATACTCCATATCTACGAAAGTAGTTCCTTTTCCATCTCCACCTTTTATGCTCCAGGCATAAGGTGCATTAATTCCTAATGGTGCTGGTTCAAGGTAACCTTGTCTTGTAAGTCTAGGCTCATCATATGGATTAACAGATAAATTTGGCAAACGCTCTGCTGGTGGCGCCTCTTCTTCCTGTAAATACGCCGTTTCAACAAGAGATGATTTTTCAATTTTTGTAAGTAATGCTTGTACATCAATATCATCTTGAGTTTCTACAATATAATAGTTTAACAAATTAGAAGAAATTTGATCGGAATCTTTTATTTCTTTACCAAGATTTTTAATTTCTTTAGGATTTAAAGAATTAAAAAGTCGATTTATAGTTACATTTGGATATTCAGCTAAAATTCCAATTAATTCAGGATCTTGTTTTTCTTCTTTAATGAATTTTTCTATTCCATCCTGATATGGTAAATTCGCTTCATTTTTAAATTTCAAAATTAATTGTTTAGTAACTTGCTTATGTACAGTAGAATTCAATTGCTTATTTGAATAATTGTAAGTAGCTGCATAGGCAACTTCTGATTTTTCACTTGGAAGTAGTCCGCCTATCCCATTAAATGCTGTTAATGCAATTGAAGAAACTAGAATTCCCTTAAAAATTTTCAAAACATGCACCTCTTTTTTATTAATATATAGTTATAAAAAAATGTATTTTACCTAATTTCTTTTTATATAAACGTTTTATATGTAGGACTATATTTTCAACTCCATTCATTCTTTAATATTTATTTATACATTATTAATACAACCAATTCATACCAGCCATTTTATTAATTCAGTTGCATAACTGTAACTATTATAGTTACAGCCTTGTGGAATAGTCAACCTTAAATGCAATTTTGCATTTACAATCATACATACTTCTATCAACTTACTCCCAATTATTTCAAGAGAAGTTGAACTTCTATCATTTTGAGTAATTGCATATATATAATATAGAACATATAAGGGGGGTTAAAACGTGGTAATCTCAAGACAAGATTCCTGGACTGATGATAACGATTTACTTCTCGCATCAACAGTACTTCAGAATATTCGTAACGGTGGAACACAATTATCTGCATTCAAAGAAGTAGCGAAACTACTAGCTAGAACACCCGCAGCTTGTGGATTTCGTTGGAATTCATATGTGAGAAAACAATACCAAGAAGAAATACAACAAGCAAAACAAGACCGAAAAATGGGAAACAACATTCCCCTCTCCCCATCAGAAAAAGAAAAAAACTCTTTGTCTATTACATTAGATGATATTATTCTCTTTCTACAAAATTATAAAAATGTGAATGAATTGACAAAGTTACAAAATCAAATTGAAGATTTAGAAACAGAGAATCAATCTCTTCTACAACGTATAACTATGTATGAAGAAGAATATCGAATGTTACTGAACCATATCGATAAGACAAGAAATTTAATTGCAGTGGATTAAACAGCATAACTATAATAACTTTCCAGTAGGATTTTCGCCCGTCAAAACCACAATAGATAAAGAATATTCAGACTATTATTGGTAGTAATAAGTAAAATACACATACATAATGTATGTGTATTTTTAATTTGACTATTATTAAAAGAAATATTTAGTCTATGTTACATCTTTTCTAGTATTTCTTGTCTTTCACACCATTTTGTTAGCTTTTCTAATGCTTTTTTAGATAAACGTTTTGTTTTATAATTACAAAACCTAGATAATGTAGACGGAGAAATACTAATTTCATCTGCTATTTCACGAATGCTTACCTTTTTTTCATTGTGTACTTTCAGTATTTGGTCACGGATCTTTTTCTC
This sequence comes from Bacillus cereus group sp. BceL291, assembly GCF_051776705.1. Lineage (NCBI taxonomy): Bacteria > Bacillati > Bacillota > Bacilli > Caryophanales > Bacillaceae > Bacillus > Bacillus cereus group sp. BceL291. Next base: position 25,069 of record NZ_JBPWAP010000055.1, read on the forward strand.
TATTTGTTCGACTGATTCTACAGTCTTCTTTATTTCTTTAACAACTGTTACTTCCGGTAATTGCTCTTGTGGTTCCTCTATACTCTTCTTTCCTATTACCCTATCCATTGACTGTAGCATTTCTTCAGGTGGTAAAATCGTTATTCCTAAGTTGGTGTAATAATTTTTAAACCAATTACGTTTCCCAATTTGTTGTTCATCCAGTGGATCACTATACTCCCAATGAGAGATTACTTTTTCATTTTCTAAATCCATTAGAACATTTTCTAACTGTTCTCTAATACGATTAGGCTTCCAATCTTTTGGGATATCCATTACTGCTAGCAGTCCTTTGTCCCCACCTATAGAATATGGCTTTTTCAATGATGAATACATTTGTCTAATTCTCCATTGCCATGTTAAGTATCGAATTAACCTTTTATGATATTTGTGTCTATAACTATTGTATTCAAGTGCTTTTTTAGATAATAGGGCTGTTGTATTATTTGATCCATACAAATAATTAGTTAAAAAGCTACCCGGCTTAATACGACAAGATTCAATGCCCATGTATTCGTTAGTAACACTATGTCTCCATAAAACAACTGAATCTAATACAAATAATCTTTTGATAACTTCACGCTTTAATTCTAAACGTTCCCCATCATCATCACGGTCATTTAATACAACGACTTCATTCTCATCATTTAAATAGATAAAAATGCTTGCTAAAGCTGCAATTCTCTTTGCTATCTTAATTTTATCTTCTGCTCTATAGTATTCTTTATTTTTAACAACTGTTTTTGGAATGTTGCACATTTCTAAAACTTGTTCATACGAAAAGTCAATAAAATCATCTGGAGATTTTGCTTCATTAATCCACTGTATTGTGATTGCATCTAAGCAATCTGCCGTTAAATCATCCATATTACTCATTACGTCATCTACAAGGGTATTCCATCGAGCTGCTTCTTCTATATTGGTAAGTCTTAAATCTTCATCTTTGTGTGAAGAAAGTTGAGCTACACCATTAGAAGACCTCGTTTCAATGGGATATTGTAAGACCTTACTTATTTCATCTTCTTCAAATTGATTCTTTGCAATCCCATCTCTTAATTTATAATAAACAGCAGAGTTATTTACCTCGTAATAATCCTCGTGATTCACTATATTTGGCTTATCTATATTTTGATCATTTTCTAATATTAAAGAATTTGTATGTACTACATTTTGAAATTCTTTTTCTATAAATACTTCAATTTCTTTATATATTTCTTCTTTATAAGAGTCAATTTTCGCATAAATTTGTAATAATGTAATTCCGGACTCTTGCTTTTTCTCTAACCAAGATACTAATGCAGTAAATGATGGAGAAGCATGGGGTGATGTGAGTACTTTATTATTATTATTTTCAACATCTTTAAAGTATGCATTCCACTTATTCCATACTAGCTCGTTAGTTTTATAAATTGGCTCAGAGATTAGCAATGCATCTCGAAACATTTGTAATAAGTTATCCACTTTCTTTTCCTCCCTAAACCATGGATCACAATAAAATAATTCTTAGTATAAAAATCTTAACTACTATTATATTTAATTTATTGTAACAGATATTTACAAATTTTTGTTTCTTTCTTTCCTTACATTTCTTTCCTTAACCCCTCAACCTGCAACAGTTTGCCCTTTCTCTTACCTATTTCTTTCAACTTGCACACTTTTTGCGCTTTTCTTTCCTTAACTCTTTAACTTGCAACAGTTTGCTCTTTCTCTTACCTATTTCCCCTTACTTACATTCCTTTTGCGCTTTATTTGCCTTATTTTTCTCAACTTGCAACATGCTGCTCTTTCTTTTACCTATTTCTACTTCCTGCATTTCTTTTGCGCCTTACTTTCCTTAATTCTTCAACTTGCAACACGGTTGCGCTTTATCTTACCTATTTCTAATCAACTTGCAACATGTTTGCGGTATCCTTCCCCTATTTCTTTCAACTTGCAACAGTATAATTTATTTCTCAACCAAATAATTTTTAAAAAAATCATGTCATTTTAAACTTTTTTAGCTATTTATCTCATATTTTTAATAAGTTACATACATAATATGCAACATGTTTGCGGTATCCTTTCCCTAACTTTCCTACCATTTTCACTGTAATCCCTTATATACCAAGGGTTTAGGTGCTTTTCTATTTACTTTTATACATATTACCCAACTTGCAACACGTTTGCGGTATGCATGCCCTTATTTTTCTCACAAGATGCAACACTGTTTGCGGTATCCTTTCCCTACTTTCATTCTATAAATGCCAACAAGTCCTTTTATATCAAGGCTAATTATTACGATTTATTTTTAATGATTGCATTCACTAACTTGCAACACGTTTGCGGTATCCTTTCCCTAACTCCGCTTCCATTTTCACTCTAATCCTTTATATACCAAGGGTTTAGGTTCCTTTTCACTTACTTTTATACATACCACACAACTTGCAACACGTTTGCGGTATCCTTAACACAAAAAAAAATCATGAAATTCTCTTATCCCTTGATAACACTAGCTTCATAAGCTGTTGCAAGTTGCTATTTTTCTTCTTAAAGGAGCAGCTTTCATCATTTTTCGATTTGCTATAATCAAAATTGGTATATTTTATAGTATTTTGGCATATATTTCTGAATTTGTAGAACGGAGGTGAAAAAGATGGGGAAATCATTTGTGATACGTAATCAACGTAGCTTAAATGGGGAAACAACCAATGCTGTGCTAGTAACCATAAAATCTTGGCAAAAATTTGTGGAAACATTTGAGGAGAAATACTACAGCTATAAAGATACATATTTGGAAGATATTCTGCAGCACATGACATACGAAGATCGCATTGCTGACGTAGAAGGCTTTGTCGAAAAAGCTAAACCATCTTTTTCACGTCGCGCAATGTCTACACTTGCAGAAAAAACTGGAAGAAAGCATAAATTATACGGCATTACAAATGCTGATCTCGAAGTATTCTTATATCTGCATAAGAAATGCTTTACTAATGGTGTCATTCCCAATGTAACCATACATATGATGTGGGAAGATTACAAGCAATATAAAGAAGAGCTTGCATATATTCAGCATTCTCAATTCTATATCGCTTTGAAAAAGTTAAGCTTACATAACATTATCTCTATTGAAAATGGCTTAGATGGCCGATATACAATCAAACTAACTCATTTTATAAACGAGGAAACAGAAAAAGCAAATCCATACGTATATATTAGTCCTGTTGTATTTACAAAGGCTTTCTTTAAGCTATCTGTAGCAGCTAAGAAACTATTCTTAGATATCGCAATGCAACAACATACGGAAACAACATTAAAACGTTCTTTGGACAAGCAGGACGAAAGAGGAAACAAAACTCACTTCGGTGGGATGTATCGTTTCTTACATAAAAAATATCCGCATCAGATCCGTGCGGTTATCGAGGAATTAACAACTGCATTACCATGTACGGGTAATCCCCTATTCAAAATTTGCAAAATGCAAAAAGGTGTAAAACATACAAAACGATATACGACATTATATCTGTCTATCCATTCAGACTTCTTATGTTCGAAAGAAGCTGGGGAAGAACAACATAGGGATCCATTTACACCAAAAGCTACCTATGCTCGAAAAGCGAAATTTATAGAAGCAGTCCTACAAGAGATGAATATCGGTGAACTGTCTGCAGATATGAATAAATTCATTCATGTCTTAAAGCATACTTGTCATCGTCAAATTCGCAGTGTAATCCGCGGACTACGTGACATGGTTGATCGAAAAGAAGGATATCCAACGAAAATTGTATATACATTGAAGAAACTATTGCATCAATCATCTCAATATCAAATTCTCGATACAGCAGCAAAAGAAGGTATCTACCCTCTTATTGCGCAGCATATACCAAAAGAGAGAAATAGTGACCGTGAGCAAGCTGTCTTTAATTTCGGTTTACATTATTCTATGTACTCTCTTCACAACATTAAGAAGATGTTTAAGAATGTGCATGCACTACTGAAGCAGAAGTTTGCGGTACCAGTGACGGAAGAATCTTATCACCGTAATTATCTAAAATACCAGGAAGAAACGTTATTTAGAAAATATGCATATGATCAGGGTGTTAATCTCCATGCATATATCGCTTTAGAAATTGAAATGCGTGAAAAACTAAAAGTTCGTGGTCATAAAGAACGCACGATTCCAAGTGATGTGCGTGAATGGTTTATCGAAGCAATTGATAAGCTGCCACAAGAAAAACTTCGTGTGATTGAACTACCAAAGCAGTTTAATTTACTAGAGTTTATGCGTACCTTCGAACATTTAGTACGTGCTGGAGTAACAATAACAGCTCCAGATCAGGTGCTAACCGCATTGGAAATAAAATAATAGTAATGAGCTCTCTATTTTTGAAAAAATCGAAAGTAGAGGGCTATTCGTGTTTGTATGATTAGTAATCCATTTCTGCTACTCTACTTATAAATACCAAATCAAAAGGACTTCATAAAAAATGGAGTCTTTTTTTATGCAATTCTATACAAATTCGATTCTAGCAATATATAACTCTCCACATAATACTAGGGAGTATTCTTCTAATGTATTAAAACCTATCTTATAATACCTACAAAAAATCAAAAGGAAAATTATAAAAATAGTGGATATGCGGACAAATATGGTTCAATGTGAATATAATCTTTCTAAAAACATTGTAATTACTAATGGTGTTGTATTTATCTAATAAAAATCATCAATAATAATGTGAGTTATGTGTAAATACTGAGTAATGTTAACTAATAGTAGCCTAATCTGGATAAAATGTGGATAATTGAACGCTAGATACTACTGTATTTAACAAAATAAAGAAAATAAAGCCTATTTCCATAGTTGGATAAATATAAAGTGATTTGTATCAATTTCTTTCCGATTTCATGTAGAAACATGTGATTCCCTTTATGCTTTTTTGTAGAATTGATAGTCTAATAATCATTGAATTTCCGTATACATTTTCTACTATTTATGATTTTTTACGTTCTAACATCAAATTTTCCCTTGTGGGAGTAGATCTTTCCCCTATTTTTGATAACCTATAATAGTTTTATCTTTATTTCTTTTTAATATATAAGATATATATTTATAATAGATTTTTAATACAGCTAGTCTGATTGTTAATAAGATGTCAGACCTAATTGAAATATTTGTAAATTACGTTATAATAATGGTAAATAAACATATCATTACCCACATACTAAAGGACAAACCTACGTATCCCTACCAGGGCGAGGTTTGTCCTTTTTTCATTTTAGTAAAAAATTTATATTGGGAGGATTAAACGTGACTGTACTTAAAGATACGACTTACTTAGATATGGATATCTATAACGAGATTAGATTTTTCAAAGGGATATTTTGGGGATTAGTTTTTGTAATTCCTTTTTGGAGTATTATGATAACCCTATTTATTTTACTTTATAGATAATAATTAACATCTCCAAAACGCAAAGGGTTGTTTGTCCGTTTGCGTTTTGGAGATGCCAGCAACCGTGCGTAGCAAAGGGCGGTAGCAGGTCTTTCACTTATTTTCTGTTATAATATATCCTAAGAAATTAGGTGATTATAATGAGCGAAAACATTAATTTAGAAGAAACATTAGCAGCTTTTTCTGCTTATTTAACAGAAAAAGGACGGAAACAATCCAAGATTGAACGTTATGCTTACGACATTAAAGATTTTTATAAGTGGCAAAGGACAAGTGAGAAACTCCTACATATTAAATCATGGAGTGAACTTTCTGAAACGGACTATCAGACATATTTCTCTGAGTTAGAAGACGAGCGTAAATATTCCCAGAAAACAAGACACAGAATATGGGTGATTTTAAAGAAGTTGCACATGTTTTTAGGTATACTTAGTCCATTGGATACTATTAATCTCTCTTTAATTCCGGATCAATCACTACATAACAATGATTTTATTACTGAAGTAGAAGAAAAGCTTTTAAAACAAACTGTTCTATCAACAAAAGGGTTAACAGAAAGACAAGCTAAATATCGTCCTCTTATTATGGATAGAAACGTTTGTATGCTTAATTTAGTAGTAAACTATGGGTTGTCCTTACAAGAGCTTGTATCGCTTAATATGAGCTATATACAGTTTGCTAGAAATATCTTAATGGTACCTGGGAAAAATGGATCAACTAGGTCTGTTTCGTTAACTACGGAAGATACACAGCAGCTCTACAAATATTATACGACTATTCCGGAACCCGTAAGACCTCGACAATACACAGATAATCCCCTATTTGCGGCATTTGATTTTAATCGAGGCACTTATCGTTGGATGTACGAAAAGGATGCACCAAAGGCTTTTTCTGAAGTTGCTATACAAAAGATGGTACGACTTGAAGTGAAACGTGCGGAGTTAAATAGACGTATCTCTATCTCTGCACAGCAGATGAGAAACACTTTTATTCTCCGTCTTATTAAGCAAGGATAAACTGAAGATGAGTTGGTAAGTAGGATGGGGTTCAAAACTAAAATATCTTTAAAAAGATATTATCAATATTTACAGTGACCTATATTAACCATACTAAAATAAGAAGACGTATTCTATTTATGGAATAACAAAAATTAGAACAACAGATATGAATCAGCTTATTTTTTTGGAACTAACGCACCCGTTAGCTGAATAAGGAAAAATGACTTTAGTAACTTATTTTGAACTTTCTCCTATAATTTCTAGTATAGAAACGGAATAATTCGCCAAGTCTTGGACTGATATTGTTTATATTGTTCACCAAATAGTGTAACAAGAGTTCTCTCTTCAACTTTTATACGATACGAATACGCAAGGAAAAATAAAAAGATATTTATGATAATGGCAATGAACAAAGATGAAGATATAGCAACCCCTAAAAAGGTCAGAAAAGAACCTAAATAACCAGGATGGCGAATATAGTTATACAGACCACTTTGAATTAACTTATGTTCCCCCTGCATTCCGACGTTCCTACTATAAAATCGCCCTAATGTTTTCATTGAAGAAAATCTAATCCATACACCAATTAGCCCAACAATAACACCAAAAAACAGAAATGAATTAACCTTATTTATTGTAAAGAAATACATAATTTCTGGAATGATTATCATCAAGGCTAAAACTGCTCCGATAAAAAAACTAGAACCACTATTTTGTTTTTCTTCTTTAACAGGTGAACTTCTATAAAATTCTAATAATAAGTACAGAAAAATAGGTAAATATGCTATAAAAAACATAATTCTTTCTCCTTTCAATAAAAGTGTCTAATGATTAACCCATTTATTTTTATCAATGAGGTCACGCAATTTGGATGACCCTAAGATCATATCAACACAGGTTCTTTTATCAATCTTTATTTTAAATCTACAGCAATCGCATCCCATAGAAAAGTATCATTTTATACTATTATGGAGCATTTCTCCTCGTTTTTTAGATAGAAAAAGAGAGTCCCTTGCTATAGGAACTCTCCCTTATGTATATCCTCTATTTTTAATCAATTACGATTTCATGTATATTTAGCTTGTTTAATTTTTCGTTATAGAAACCCATTACCTTTTGAGCATGTTGTATAGCCATTAATCCATCTTGGACAGTAAGTGCTTCAAAATACGGATAACGAATGTCAGTAGCATAACCATTCAGCTGCACGCACTGTTCTAAAATCAATGAGAACTCCTCATCTAATCTACAACAAGATTTGTGCAGCATTAAAAGGTTATGAGTTTTAGGGACTAGTCTACCGTTTAGTGCAAGAAACCCTTTTAGAAGTTTCTCAACACATTGTTGACTATGGTAACAAATAATTGCAGTAGGGAAAGTTTTCATGTGAGTTAAGTAACTAGAAGAATCTAAATCAGATTTTGCTATGGATAGCCACTCTTTTAGATCCTTAGTATTTCTCATATAGAACCTTCCCCTCTAGCGCAATTTTATGCTCCATGGTTACATTGCGATTAGCACGTTCTTGAAACTCTTCTGGTCCATACACTAAAATATCAACTGGTGTTTCCATTACATCGTAAATCCCCCAATTGATACGATTAATGACTTCCCTTTTTCTTTCTCCTACACCTTCCACAACAATACAGAGATCAAAATCACTGTCTTCATTTGGTGTGCCATATGCATGAGAGCCAAAAAGGATGATTTTTTGGACAGAAGACACAGTTTCACGAATCTTTTGCACCAATAGGTCCAATTCCCTTTTTACCTCTTCGTTAATCCGAATCACCCCTCGGATAATGTAATTAAATTGATGTTTAAGTATATTATACATGCGTTTCTCTTCTCCCTTCTATTATATATTTTTTTTTATTGTTTTCTTGTTTTCCAACGTTTTGCAATGCTTGATAACATTCGTATACCTGCTTGAAGTCTCGCAAGAATCTACCATCAGAAATACTATGAAATCCTTTGAAGTTCTTTCTACACCAATATAAGAGATCAGAATCATCCTTAGCTAAAAAAGAATCCGGATTAGAATGAATCAAAGCCTCTGCTAAACAAGCCAGAAGTAATGGTATCATTTCAGAATCATGCTTGGATAAATCCAGTACAGATACAACGGTATACTGTTTATATTGGTAGTATTGTAGAACAACATCACACATGTTTGTTGGTGTTAATGTACATTGTAATTGAGTGGAATCTAATTGATACACTCGCATTTTGTCCCCTCCTATATCATTACTCTCCAATTGGCGCTGCTTTCATAAAATCTTTTTGAGCTTGGAAAATGATATAGTGATTTGATACGGTCTCCTCATCAAAAATTTCATTAACAAACTATGAAACAGACAATGCAGCGAATTTGTTTGTAATAACGCGCTGTGGTTCTGACGTAGCTAATTCGGAACAACTTAATTGACTTGGAGCTGTTTCTTCTTACTTTCTAAGATTTTTAGCTCATTGTTTTTATGTTCAAGACCGATGAATTCACTTTTGAATTTCTTAATCGTTTTAAGTACCGGAGCAGCTGCAAAAAGCATTTTCCCCGGTTCAGTACAATCCCCACTGTTTACATTAAAGCGAGTTACTAATGTTACTGTTTCTGTACCGTCTGAATCCATTAGAATCATTCCCTTTGAATTACAATCTAATAAAACACCTTGTAATGCGGGCATTGGGTTTTTAACGTCTACAGTAACACTAGCTTCCTCTAATTTTCCGATAAATAATGTACGGTTAATAGTAAATTGCATAATAACCCCTCCAAAAAGTAATAAAAAAAGAACAGACCTCATATCCTGTTCATTCGTTTCCTTGCTGCATAAATGAGACTTAAGCTTACTTTTAAATCTCTTAAATCAGAAATAGTAATATTCATAAATGTCGTAGCCTTCGTTTTGAAGTTTTGATTGTGCGCCTGTAGCAGTGATACAGAACTGATCCATAAAGGATTAGCTAGTTCTTTAATTTCCTCAACAATGTCATGTAAATGAACATTATTTTGTAAATTTCCTTGTGATTTTTCCATGATGTTTCCCCCTTGGTAATAAAATAATCGCCTAAAGTGCTGGCTATACAATAACTTCTAACTTGAAGACAACACAAAAAGGGCTTCTTCAAGTCGATTAAAAATGTGCATAGCAAAATAAGCTATATATACACTAATCGGCTCAAAGAAGCCCTTTCATAATTGAAATAAGACGCAACTTGCTTCTACAACTCAACCACAACACAAAAAAGGTGAAGCTCTTGATACAACCCCACCTTTTTAGTATATAATGAATCATTTAATAATTTAACAGTATGTTTTTAAAGTCTCTATATTTTAGAAAACTTTACAATAAAACAGTACTTCCTTATTTTTTTGAAGAAACAGGATCCATTTTTAATGTTTTTATTCCTTCTTTCAATGTAAACGCATCTGCTCTTAATGTTTTCCAACTATCTTTCGCTGCATTCAGGTTAGGTTTTAAGAATTTAAATTTATTTTGATCTGCTTTTTGGGATGCTTTATCAATATGATTAAGCACTCCTGAATATTGAGAATCTAAATCATGCCAT